>JALONX010000357.1 GCA_025454695.1 Chloroflexaceae bacterium | reverse complement strand
TGTAGGAGGGGCGCTCGAAATTCGCATCGGTCACAGGGTAAACCAGGATTTGCAGGGCAATCGCCGGGCCATTGCGGTCACGGGCACGCAGCGCCACCACCGCAGAAAGGTTGCCACCGGCGCTGTCGCCAGCGACAATCAGCGGCACCTCAGCCCCGGCCAGCGACTGCATGTTGGCAGCGACCCATTCCAGGGCGGCGTAGCAGTCGTCGGCGGCGGTGGGGTAGCGGTATTCGGGGGCGAGGCGATAATCCACCAGCACCACGGTGCAGTGGGTGCGAGTGGCCAGGCGGCGGCCCAGCGTATCGAACTCGTTCAGTGCGCCAATCACCCAGCCGCCACCGTGGTAGTAGATGATGACGCCGCGCACCTCGCCGTGGGGCACCAGCACCCGCACTGGGAAACTGCCGCCATCGGCAGTGGTGATATGCTGCTCCTCCACCCGCGCCACCTCGGGGCCAGGGCCATACATCTCGCTGAGCATGACGCCCAACCCACGGGCTTCCGCTGGTGTCATCTCGTGAATGGGCTTGGCCCCCGCCTGTGCCATCTCGGCCAGAAACGCACCCGTTGCGGCATCCAGTGCCATACACTCCTCCTTGAGTAGACATGAAAGCGTTTTAACCCAAAGTCTTCCACGAGTTATGAATTTTATACTGCAATGGAATACCTTAAAAAGAAGTGTAAAGTGGGTTGCAAGACGTGTCAAGGGTGGGGGAAGAGGTCATTAACCAGATTTCACATGTTGGGCGGCGAGAAGGGGTTACGTCGTACAGGCGAGCGACCACAAACCAGGAGACCGGCAGATTCCGCCGGTCTCCCGATTCGCTCAGTCCACTTCAAGAATAGCGGGCCGTTCCAGGGTCTGGCCTGCCACGTCCACAGCAATTTTCGGCCACGAGTCCGTGGCTGTCAGCACCTGCGCACCCTGGGCCGTGACGAGCACGGTGTCTTCGCTTTTTACGCCAGCGATGGAGGGGTTCCACGAGAAGGCCTGACCTTCAAACACCCGCGCTTCCGTGGTGGGCGTACACACCCATTCGCGGTTTTCGTAGCCCGCCGCACCGCCCTGGTGATGGTCGCGCCACTCGTCGGGGAAGCCCTGGGCGGCGTAGGCATGTTGCAGGCGCACAAACAGGGCGCTGGCGGCGGTGCCGGGGCGCGTCGCAGCGATGATAGCGGCATCAATCGCAGCGCATGCGGCTGCCCGGCGCTGGAGTTCGGCGGGAATGGGGCCAAAATGCACCAGCCGCGTCACACTGGTTACCAAGCCATAGCGGCGGGCGCACAGCACCAGCATGGCGTAGCGTTCCAGTTTTTTGGCCGTGGGGATGGGATGACGAAACTGGTGAATACGCTCGTCGGTAGCAATCAGCAGCACCACCGGGTTGATGTCTCGCAGGAAACATTCTTCCGCGAGCAACCCGGCCATGGCATACTCGCTCATGCCGGGCGCAATCTCGCCAATGGCGGTTTCGATGGCCGCACCCGCCCGCCCGCTCAGGTCGCGCATGCGGGTCTGTTCTTCGGGCGTCAGCTGGTAGCGCAGGGCATTGATGGGGTCGCACAACAGGGTCACGCCAGTCTCATGCACATCACCCAGCACCGTGCCGCCGCCGCTGAGTTCAGCAATCAGTTGCGCCCGCCGCTGTGGTTCTTCCCAGGGAAACTCCACCACCTCAAACGGTCGCCCGGCCAACTCCTCGGCCACCAGGCGCGCCCGCTCGATACGGTTGGTCAGCACGTAGTCACGCTGGGGCGTGTAGAGCACGGCGGCAATCGCCTCTTCGCCATTGGTGGCCACATGGGCTTCGGCCCCGGCCAGCGCCCAGCTGACGCTGCTGTTGCGGCCAAGCAGCAGCCCCGCCAGGCCGTGGCTGTCCATTAATGCGGCGACTCGCTGGCGTTTGACATGCAGTTCGGTTTCAAGGCCCATCATTGCACCTCGTTTCTATTTCATTGCAGATTGCAGATTGCAGAATGACCGGAGACGGGAGACCGAAGACCGGAAACTAGAGCAATGAACGATAAACGATGAACGATGAGCCTTGTTTGTAACTCTCGTAGCGCATCATCATCGTGTCATCGTGTCATCGTGTCATCGTGTCACTCGTCACTCGTCACTCGTCACACCAATCACCCTCGCACCACGGTGATGTGTCGGCCTGCCGGGCTGCGGGCGGTTTCGCTGCTGGTGCGCTCGGCTACTGGCGGCAGGTCGGGGCGGCGGTCGAAGATAATGAGCCAGCCCGTGTCCAGCCCCAGCCCGTTGAGATAGGTGTCAAGTTGGGCCAGACCATCGGGCAGGGGGTCAGGTCGGCCCGCTCGCCAGACCTTGAGTTCCATACCGATGGTCACATCGCCGTAGCGCAGGCAAAGATCCATGCGCTCCGTGCCAATGGCATATTCGCGCTCAATGGTGCCGCCGCCGTTCACCACCCGGTGCAAAAAGGCCATTAGCACCAGGTGCGGCGCAATCTCGTGGTAGGGCGCACTGCGAAACAGCGGCTCGCCATGCTGCCGCCAGAAGCTGAGAAAGGCATCGAGCAACCGGGCAGGGTTCAGCCGCCCATCGGGCTGCAACCAGATTGGCGCAACGGTGGGCAGAAAGGCCCGCGTGGTCATCGTCAGATTCAGTGGGATAATTTCCTCGTAGATCGGGTTGGCGATCTGCAGTTGCCCACTCCTGCCTGCCCGAACTAATCCGAGATCCTGCACAAACAGCAGGTCATCAGGGGGGAGGCTGGCAGGCAGGGAACCGGCCAGGATCGGCTCGATGATCGCCCGTACCCGTGGCTCCCGCAGGCGCTCGGCCAGGCTGTCGAGATGGGTGTCCTGGCGCTGGATCAACACCTCTTTGGCCTGATCAATCAGCTCAACGGTGATGGGAATGGTGGGATCGTCGGTCAACTCTTCCACTGCCACTTTGGCCAGCGCATTCACCAGCCAGGGCTGGCCCTGGGTGAGGTCGAAGGCATGTTGCGCCGCCTCAGACGCAAACACTTGGCCGGTGTCAGCGGTGTGCTGGCCGTAGAGGCTGGCCACCTCCTCGGCGTGAAAATTCCGCATGGTGAGTGAACGGGTTTTGATGTTAAAGGGGCTGGACGAGCGCAAGCGGTCGCTCCCGCCGGAAGCCATCTTGTAATCGCGCACATCGCGCAAGCCTACCAGCCCCAGCGACCAGGGAAAGCCTTGCGGGCGGCTGGGGTAGCCATCGCGCAGCTGGCGCAGCACCGACAGCAATGTTTCGTTTTGCAGGGCGTCAATTTCATCGAGAAAAACAACCAGCGGGCGGGGGGCGACCTGTGCCCAGGCGTTGAGCGCCGCCCCAATACGTCGTCCTGATGAAGACTCAGGCCAGGGCGGCGGTTGCAAAGCTGGGGGCAGCCAGATCGCAGCGGCACTGCGCCAGGCATCAAGAATGGCTAACTCCGCCGTATCAGGATCGTCAGGAAACGGTGCGCCGACCTCCACCGAGAGCATCACGGCGACATACTTGCCGCTGCGGGTCAGTTCCTGAGCCAGGGTGAGCATGGCGGTGGTTTTGCCCGTCTGGCGGGGGGCGTGGATAACGAAGTACAGCTTCTGGCTAATCAGTCGCATCACTTCAGGCAAGCGTGCGGTTGCCGACAGCATGTAATTATCGTCGGGCCGACATGGGCCAGCAACGTTGAACCAGCGGGCCATAATACACTCCTCCCCACACCGTAGCTCCGCTGGCATTGTACCATGTGATGGGCGTTTCCAATAGGAACCGGACACATTGTGCCACGATAGCCACCGAATGAATTCGGCGTCTGTGTCACCAAAACACGCTCAAGCGTGTTGACTCTGAGTCTGTCCGGGGTAATTTGTAAAACTTCATTACATGGTGTTTTTTGTCGAAAGCGTCTCCGGCTATCGCATCAGTTCCCGTATTCGCACTGCCAGCGCTGCATTGACGACAAAATGGCGCTCCAGGTACTCCAGCATGGCCAGGGCCGATTGAGCGTTGGCCCCATAGCCCTGAACAAACCGGGGCAACAGCGGGGCAAGTTCGGGGAGGCGTTGCTCGACGCGCCGTTCGGGGGCGAAGGGATCGGCGTTGCGGCGGGCCATGGGAGACCGGCGCGTGGCCAGTTCCAGCACCCGGTCTACGGCATAGTGCTGAATAAAGCGCTGGGCTGAGAGTCGCTCGCCTCGCCGCTCCCGACACAGACCAACGTAAACGCATGTCAACGCCTCGCCCACCAGCCACTCGTCGGTTGGGTCGTGCCGAGGGTGGAACTGCTGCACCGGCAAGCGGATGGCATCATCTACATCTGGCGCTTTCCAGACAATGCGCCCTTCAGCAAAGGGAATCGTTGACAACTCCTGCGGCTCAAACACGGCAAATTCGCAGAAGACCCCATCAGCGAAGAGCAGCTTGAAGCCATCAACGGTGTTTTGAAAGGCATAAACCACTGGCATAATGTTGCTAAGCCAGTTCAAATTATGTAAGAAATTTTGCTTCTGGCCCGGCTCCACAATCGCAAAAAAATCCAGGTCAGAATAGTCGTCCAGCCGCTCCCGTTCTACCCCTACCGACCCCAGGCCGATCAGCGCCAGGGCGCGGTTTGTACTGGCCAGTGACTGGCCGATTGCGTCGAGCCGTTCAAGCAGCAATTGGGGATGGTTCATCGCTATATGCCTTTTTGCTGACCGCCGAGCATGCCGAGGGCAACGAGGAGGGCCTATGTCCCTCAACGCGCTCGGCGTCCTCGACGATAAATACCAATCTTACTCCGCCAGGTCAGTCACGATTTCATTTTCAACAGGTTCGGGCATCAGGTCTTCGCCAGGCACTGGCTCTGGCTCCTCCATCAAGGTGCCGAGGCGCTTCACCAGCGCCCCGCTGGTGGCCCGTGCCCCGGCCAGAATCTTCCAGCCGCCCCAGCCCTGGTTGAGGGCGACCTGGGTGGTGATATAAGCCACATCGTTGGTGACCTGCACCACCACCGCCAGCCGCCCATCGGTCAGCCGCCCTACGCTGGGGTTGTTGCTTAGAAAGCCACCATGTAAACGCAAGGCCGACCAGCCCCGCGTCTCCTTTAGCTGCTGAATCTGGAACAGTGCCCCGTTGTTGCCCCGCACAAAGGCCAGCAGGCGGCCATCGGCGGCGCGGGCCACGGCGGGATTGCTGGTCAGCACCGCACCCGGCGACTGCCACTGGCCCCAGGCCCCATTCGGGCTAGCCTGCCAGATGTGCCAGAGCGCCCCGTCGCTGCCGCGCCCAAAACCCCCCATGCGGCCATCGGCATTGTTGGCGACGGCGAACTTGATATTTGGCAAGCGGACTGTTCATTGCAAAAACTCCTTATGTGTACAACCGACGAAACTGTGCCCGTGCGCGAAAAATGCGCGTCTTCACAGTATTGGCTGGGCAGCCCAACACCGAGGCAATATGGTTGTGGTCGTAACCCGCCAGGTTGTAGAGCAACGGGCGGCGGTGGTGTTCCGGCAGGCGGTTAAAAGCGGCCTCAATCGGCTCCCGTTCCAGCCAGACCTGGGGATTGTCTACATGCGCCTGGGTGGCGAGGCCCTCGTCCAGCGTCTCGGTCTGCATGCGTTTGCGCCGCCGCAAATAATCGAACGCGGTGTTGCGGGCAATCGCGTAGAGCCAGCTCCGCAGATTGGCCTGCGGGTTGCGCTCATCCCAGTGGCGCATGGCCTTCACGAAACTGTCCTGGCACAGATCTTCGGCCACACCCTCGTCATGCACCAGGCGGTGCAGGTAGCGCAGCAGCGGCTGATAGTAATCAACATACACTTCTTCAATTGGCATTGCCTGCGACATAGACTCACCCCATTCTAGATTGCAGATTGCAGATTGCAGATTGGCCGGAGACCGAAGACCGGAGACCGGGGCCGGACGATTGATGATTGACGATTGCACAAAGACCGGAGACCGAAGACCGGAGACCGAGGCCGGACGATTGATGATTGACGATTGCACAAAGACCGGAGACCGAAGACCAGAGACCGGGGCCAGAACAACGCTGAACGCAAACACACGGCACTCGACCCTCGTAATTCGTAACTCGTAACTCGTAATTCGTAACTCATAATTCGTAACTCGTCACTCGTCACTCGCCTAGCTCGTGTCCTCGCCCACGACACCGCTAGCCAGGGCCTGGGCTTCGTCCTCATCGCAGCCCGGCGCGTAGATAAGGAGGATGGCGGCGGGGGCGGCGGTGGGGTTCCAACATGTGTGCGGCACGCCCGGCGGCACCAGCACCGATGCGCCATGGGTTAGCGTGATGGTGCGGTCGCCGTGGGTGAAGGCCAGGGTGCCGCCGAGCACGTAGCAACCTTCCGCTTGCCGCTGATGCACATGGGGCGGCAAGCCGGGGTGGTAGGGCGGCAACGTCAGCGTCACCAGGCTAAACGCCCCACCGGTCTCAGCCCCCGTCACCAGCACGGTTGG
>JALONX010000356.1 GCA_025454695.1 Chloroflexaceae bacterium | reverse complement strand
GTGGGCTGGCCGGTGAACGGATCGTTCAGCGTCACGTTGAGTGGTTGGCTGTCCAGTTTCGCCAGCAGCGCGCTGAAATCTTGCGCCACGTTGGGGAAGGCCTGGTTGCATGTGGCATCGTCGCGACAGCGGGCCACCATCTGGTCGAAGGCCCGCTGGGCGTCGCGGGCCATGGCCACGCCAAGGGCCTCGTCCTGGGGCAGCACACCATCGAGGATGAGCGTGCGGACGCGGTTGGGATACTGGCGCAGGTAGCTCTGGGCGGCGCGGGTGCCGTAGGAAACGCCCAGCAGATTGATCTGCTCGTAGCCCAGGGCGGCCCGCACCTGGTCAAGGTCGTCCATGGCGATGCTGGTGGTGTATTTAGTCAGGTCGGCGTTTTGCCGCTCAGCACAGCTTCTGGCCCAGGCCACCAGTGCCTCGGTGCTGCCGTCGCTGTTCTCGTCGGCTGCGCATTGCAGCGGGTTCGATTGGCCAGTGCCGCGCTGGTCTACCAGCACAAGGTCGCGCTCCTGGTTGATGCGCTCAAGGGTGCCAAGCAGCGGCACAAAGGCTTCGGTGGCAGCCTGACCCGGCCCGCCCGCCAGCAGAAACAGCGGATCGGGGGCGGGGCTGCGGCTGAGGGCGGGCAATACAGCGATGCGCAGGTTAATCATGCGCCCCTGAGGTGCGGCCCGGTCTTCGGGCACGGCCAGCGTGGCGCAGCGGGCACTCACCCGCAGGTTCAGGCCGGGGGCGGCCAGCTGGCACTCTTCCAATGGCAGGCTGGCCTGCGGCTGCTCCTGGCCCTCGGTGGCGGGGGCGGAGCCGCATGCGGCCAGCAGGCTTGCCAGCAGTGCCAGCAGCACGAGGCCGAACGTTGTTTTGTGATTGCTCATAGATCTTTCCAGCAATGCAGATGGCGATTTCTTGCTGGTGTCAGTCTAGCGGGAGCCTATCGCGGGGGTTCGACAGAAGTGTGACGAATGTGTGAAGTTGGAGGAGGAAAGAACCCAGAACTATTTGCAGATGCCAGTTTGCAGTTGGCAGTCTTCCTAATGCTGTCCATTGCCAGTTGTCAATTGCAAACTGCAAACTGCCAACGGGTGCCTGCGTTTACGTGCTATCCACCGTCAGCACGTCAGCCTGCTGCATCCACACCGCTACCCGGTTGCGGCCCAGGGTTTTGGCTTCGTAGCTGGCCTGGTCGGCATGGTTGAGGAGTTGGTCGAGGCTGTCGTGAACCGAGTCTAGCGCCGTGACGCCAATGCTGACGGTCACCCGTAGGCTCGCGCCTGCAATGCTCACGTCCTGGCTGGCGATAGCCGCCCGCAGCCGTTCGGCCACGCTCATACCGTCGTGCAGGCTGGTGTTGGGCAGCAGAAAGGCAAACTCCTCGCCGCCCATGCGGGCCAGCAGGTCGCCGGAGCGCATGATGAGGCGGCAGGTAGCGGCAACAGCCCGCAACACCTCGTCGCCAGCGGCGTGGCCGTGGCTGTCGTTGATGCGTTTGAAGTGGTCAATGTCCATCACCAATACACAGAGCGGCTGGTTCAGTTCCCTGGCTTGCAGCAGCAGGTCGGTGGCGCATGCCACAAAATGGCGGCGGTTACATAGCCCGGTCAGGCCGTCGGTGGTGGCCAGGTGCTGGGCGCGGCTCAGCGCCTCGTTTAACGACTCTTCGTAGCGCTTGCGGGGCGTGATGTCGGTCAGCATCCAGACTGCGCCGACAACCTCACCATTCAAGTTCTGAATAGGGGTTTCCGAGTAGAGCACCGGCACCATACGCCCGTCCCGCCCGTGCAACAATCCTTCCGCGCCTTCGTTTTCGCCAGCAGCGGCCATGGAGTGGGGTGCGATGGGCACCACCATGTCGCGCATGGTCTGGCCCTCCAATTCCTCGGTGCTTGCCCCCATGAGGCGACATAATGCCGGGTTGGTCTTTTCGATCTGGCCATCAGGGTTCACAATTGCCACACCCTGGGCCACCGAGCCGAAGATAATGCGGGACGCCAGCGACGGCGTGAGTAGAAAGGCGTGGGTGTTGTGGATGCCGTAGATAATCAGCACGGTGCCGAACAGGCTCCAGAGCGGGGCCAGAATAGGAATAGTAAACCCGGCCAGACGCATAAAAACATCAACACAGATAACCAGAATGGTGGGTAGCAGCAACCCCATCACTACGTAGCGCTCCTGGCGATGGTCGCTGGCTTTGCGTTTGCCCAGGTAGTAGTGCAGGGCATAGCAGCTGGCCGCAAGCAGTGCCACCAGCACCCAGAGAATGCCCAGGAGGGGTATAAACACTTGCTGGCTGGTGCCTGCCGCAACCCAGCCTAGTTCGGGATGGCGACGGGGGACAAACGTGCCACTGACCGCCAGCAATAGCACAATCAGGGCAGCGGTGGTGTAGACCAGGCCTAGCAGCAGTGGAGTCTCGCGGCGGGGCATGCGCCCGGCCCAGCGCCATACAAAATGGAAATTCACCGCCACAACGGCATAGCCAGAAAGGATGCCCTGGAACCAGAAATTGGCACTGGCTGGGTCGGGGGCGAGGGCCAGCTGGAAGATGCAGAAACTCAGTACGCCCAGCAACAGGCTGCGTAGGGCCGCCAGGCGGTGCAGGGGGCTGTGGCGGTCTTCAGCATAAATATAGCCTGCCAGTAGAAAATCGCCCACAGCGGCGAGACAGGTAATGATAGCAGCAAGTATGGCCACGGTCGTCCGACATGTGCAGGGTGACGACGAGAACAATTCCCAATCGGTCAAGCTGCTTGAAGGGCGCAGGCAGCAAGGCTTGGGGGGAAGAAACAACGAGGCTTGCTGCATCTATTATCATAACACGGGGACGAACGAGAGTGTTACCAGAAACGTGAAAAATGAGGCGTGAAACGTGAGGCGTACTGCGTGCTGCGTGATGTGTGAAACGTCATGTAGTATGCGCTCGTAGCGCAGACTTCAGTATGCTACCGTGTGTGCAACGTGAGGGGTGAACGGCAGGGGCAATGAAGGAAATAGATCGGCGGCATCATTGCGTCATTTCTTTCATTGCCCTCATTGGTCTAACAACGAAGTTTCTTGTCTCCAACGATTAGCGTTGTCATTCCAACCGCAGGGAGGAATCTGCAATGCAGCACGCTGAAGACCCCTCCCTGCGGTCGGGGTGACCATGCGACGGCATGGAAGAAAACGTGGTTTACAGACTACTCATGTCCCTTGTGTTTACGAAGAGAACCAGGGCACGGCCAGCACACTCAACATGATGAGCAGGAAGTTGTAGGTGCCATGGACGATGGCCGCAGTGGTGGTGTTGGAATATTTGCGTACCAACCCGCAGGCCGTGCCCACCAGAAAGACGATTAGCAAGGCATCCCAGCTGTATTGGTAAGCGTGCAAGCTAGTGAAGAAGAGGTTCGAGAGCAGAATGCCCATGCGCGGCTGCAATGCCCCCCGAACCGCCAGCTCTTCGCCCAGCCCGGCGGTGACGCCAACCACCAGCGCGCCTACGCCACTCATGGCAAAGCCCAGCAACTGGCCAAAGGCTTCCGTGTCGGTGGTGGGCCAGCCGAGCAGACCCCAGAGCCAGTTAATGCCTTGCGTCAGCAGCGACACTGCTAGCACCAGCAGCACGGCAAGGCCCAGGGCCGCCAGCACCTGCTTCAGTGTGGGGCGCACCAGGCCCAGCCGCTCCAGCGCCTCGCTGAAGGAGCGCCGCACGCCCAGGCCCACGGCGATAATCGCACATGGCACCAGCCACATCAGGCCGTAGAGCAGGTCGCGCAGCATGCCCGCGTCGCCGCGCCCGCCCGTCAAATCAAGATCGCCCGCCGTCAGGTTGTTTATCACACTGAGTAGTGGCGGCGCACCCAGCACCAGCAGCGGCACAAAGCTGATCAGCGTCAGCCCGACGACGGCTACTAGCGCCACCGCATGCACAAACGAGTCGGGGTCAATGGGGATAAAGCGGCTGAGGGCGCGGCGCACCGCTGGCACCAGGCCAAGCAGCCCCACCAGGCCGGCCAGGCCGGTGAGCAGCAGAATCAGCAGCAGGCGCACTGGCGCACCTTCCACAAAGGGCAGCGGGTTGGCTTCAGTTGGCAGGCCGTTGAGCAGGGCAGCAAAGCCATAGCCAAAGGCCAGCAGCCCCATGCCGCCCAGCAGCAGCACCAGCCAGATCAAAGCCAGAATTTTTGCCCAACCCCGTTCGCTGCCGAGGTAGGCCAGCACCGCCAGCACCATAAACGGCAGTACCTGCAAGCCTGCCGACGCAATCGAACGGGCTTCGCCGCCAAGGGCCAGGCCCAGCACAAACACCACCGCCAGCGCCCCCAGACCCGCGCCAATCTGCCAGTTGGGCAGGGCCAGGCGGGAACGACTCTCCGGTGGCGGAGAAGATTCGGTATACATGCAGCCTCCTTAACGCATGTTCGATTTTGGATTTTGGATGTTAGATTTTGGATTGCCCAGTGACGTTTGTGAGCCAACCTTGAGCTATCTGAAAACCCAAATTCGTTGCTGAACATGCACAAGTATCGTCATCTACGACTCTGCTTGCAATTGGGGTGCCGTTGCAGCAGTCCGCCGAGACAGTATACCTGAAGGCTGTTACGAATGTAAGGCAAGAGAATGAAAAAACGTAGAGACGCAGAGACGCGGAGTTGTGGGAGCTGTGGGAGTTGTGGGAGCTGTAGGTACAACACCCACAGCTCCCGCAACCCCACAACCATTAGGCTGGCTTCGGTTTTCGGTCTTCGGTCACAAGCCACGCATCACCCATTCCCTAGCGCTTCCAGTAGCAGGTCGCCCTCTTCGGGGCTGATGCGCCCTTCAGCAATCATCTGCAAGATCGCCATGCGCTCCTGCTCCACGTTTGCCGCAGCTGGCGGTGCGGCGGCGGGCGTTTCGTGGGCCTTGCTCTCGCTATGGCTGTCGCCAGCCGGTGCCGACTCAGCCGGGCTGAGGCTGTCGCCGTCCTCGCTTTCCACCCGCAGGCGAATAGTCTGGCCAGTGACGGGTGTCCACTCAGGAGCCGCTGGTGGTGTGGGCGGTGTGGGCGGCGTGGCTGGGGTTGGCGGAGTTGGCGGAGTTGGCGGAGTTGGCGCATCTGGGGGCGTGGGCGGGCGCATGCGGGCAATCGCCCGTTCCACCGCTTCCAGGGCACCGGCCAGGCCCCCCGCCGCCGCCTTGCGGGCCTGCTCCTTAATCCGTTCCAGCCGTTCCGGGTCGAGCTTCCATTCGCGCTCGTTGAATCGTACCCGCATGCGGGCCTCCTGACTCTTGGCCCGTGCCTCGGCCCGCTGGGCGGCGGCTTCCGCTCGCTCCTCCATGCGGCGGGCCTTTTCTTCCACTCGGCGAGCAACGTCGTCGGCAACGTCTGAGCCTTTACTCCAGCCCGCTTCGCGGAAGGCCTCGGCAATCTCGCGGCCAATCTCACGGCCCATCTCGCCCAGTTCGCGGCCCAGTTCGCCCATCTCGCGGCCAAAGTCACTCATCTCGCGCTCGAAGTCACGGTTAAAGTCACGGTTGAAGTTTTTCAAGATGCCAGAACTGCTGCTACTTGAAGTCGGTGCGCCGCCGCCCTTAATCGTGAGGTCGCTGCCGACCCAGAGTTCAAGCGTGGCCGCGCCATTCCCATAGACCAGGGCGATGCTGGCACCACCGCTGGAACTCACATAATCGCCGCTGACTTCGCCGCCGACCGTGGCGCTGAAACGCAGATCCGGGTTGCTGGGCAGCCGCACGGTCGCATCACCACCCACACGGCAACGGGTGACGCTCCCTTCTACAAAGTTAATCTGCAAGTCAAGGTCGCTGCCCACGCGGCCCAGCTCCACGCTGCCGCTGATGGTGCGGAGCGAGGCGTCGCTGCCGATGCTGCCCACCTTGATGTTGCCGCTGATGCCGGTCAGGCTCAGGTCGCTGCCCACTTTGCCGATGGTCACGTCGCCCATGTCGCCATTGCTTTTCACGGTGCAGTCGCTGCCCACGCGGGCCACCTGAAGCGTGTTGACGCCTTCAATGTGCAGGTCGCTGCCCACCGTTTCCAGCATCACCTCGGCCCCGCCCTCGCCCTCAATCGTGCAATCGGAACCGACCGTGCCGCAGCGCAACAGGCCCGTGAGTCCTTCCACATGCAGGTCGCTGCCGACGCTGCGAATGGCGACGCGCTCGGCGTTAATGATGTGAAGGTCAGAGCTGACATTGTTCAGTTCAATTTCCGCCACATCCTCAAGATGCACATCTGAGCCGAGGCTGTCGCTGGCCCGCACCACCCGCACCGTCGAAACCTCTACATCACCGTTGATTGTGCGCAACAGCAGCTCCTGCCCGCCCTGCACCTCCACATCGCCATCAATCTGGCTAAGTTCGATCACGGTGTTGAGCGGCACAATCAGCTCCAGGTCGTCGTCGCAGCCCTCAATCACGTCTCCACCAGAATTGTATCGTCGTCGCCCGGCTCAATCGTCACGTCACCACTCACCCGCGAAATAATGACGCGGGGCGCGCTCCCGGCGCTAAAACTTCGTGCTGCCATTGGGTTCTCCTCATTATTGATTGCAGATTGCAGATTGCAGCATGACAGAATTAGGAATCAGTTTGCAGTTTGCAGTTACCTTGAAGCCACCTACAGCGATTGCACCTGCGAACTGCCAACTGGAAACTGCCAACAGCTTTGCACCTCTGCGTCTCTGCGTCTCTGCGTTAAACTGCTTCTTTCTCGCGGATCACATCATTCGACGAAAAGCTCGACTCGCT
>JALONX010000936.1 GCA_025454695.1 Chloroflexaceae bacterium | reverse complement strand
GAAAAGCTGCCACTGTAGAACTGGTTCAGGAACTGGCGGTGCCAGAAGCCGTTTTCACCCACCGCGCCCGCGTTCTCGTCCGTAATGGCCCAGCCAATATCGTCGTGGCAGCGCACGTAGGTGACCCAGCATGTGCCGGGCGGTGTGCTGGTGGGCATGCGGTGGAGGGTGCTGGTCATCAGGCCCGTTTTGCGGGTGGCCAGCGTACTCCAGATCAGCACCATCAGCTGGTTGTTGTAGGCGATCTCGCACTCTTTGCCGGTAGCCGTGCCCACCCCCAGGTAGGGAATGAGCAGATCGGGCGGCACAATTGCTTCGGCCTTGAAGATGAGTGAGGGGGCCACCACCCGCGTGATGCCCCGGAAGGCTTGCAGCAGCAGATGGGCTTCGGGCTGGTTCTCGCAGTCGGTGCCGAGCCGCTTCCACATAAAGGGAACGGCATCCAGCCGCAACACGTCAACGCCCTGGTTGGCGAGGTGCAGCATCACATCAGTCATCTCACGGAAGACAGCAGGATTGGTGTAGTTTAAATCCCACTGATACTCGTTAAAGGTTGTCCAGACCCACTTCCCGCGTCCGGCCATGTCGGGATACCATGTAAAATTGCCGGGCTTAAAATCGGGGAAAATCTCGCGCAACGTCCGCTCGTAGGCGTCGGGCATGGTGCGGTTGTCGAAGCTGTAGTAGTAGTCAAGATAGTGTTGTTCGCCCGCCATCGCCTTCTGCGCCCACTCGTGCTCTTTGGCGGTGTGATTCACCACCAGGTCAATGCAGAGGCTCATGCCGCGCCCGTGGAGCGCCGAGGCCAGGGCCGCCAGGTCATCCATGCTGCCGAGGGCCGGGTTGACGGCGCGGTAATCTTGCACGGCGTAGCCGCCGTCGTTGGGGCCTTCGCGGGGCTTGAGCAGCGGCATCAGGTGTAGGTAGCTCACGCCCAGCTCAGCCAGGTAGTCCAGTTTTTCCTGCACGCCACGCAGGTTGCCCGCAAACAGGTCGGTGTAGCAGACGTAGCCGACCATCGTTTCACGCTGAAACCAGTCGGGGTTGACCATGCGCTGCATGTCGAGCAGGCGCAGCGGTTCGGGCCGGGCGATAAAGGCCCGCAGCATCTGGTCGCCCAGGGCATTCAAATGCTGGGTAAAGTCGGGCCGTGTGCCGTAGAGCTGGTGCAGCGGGCCGTAAAAATCATCGAAATGGCGTTCCAGCCGCAGCAGCAGCAGGTCGGCATCCCGCTGGGCGCAATGGGCACGAGCTACCGGTTCCAAACGAGCGATAAAAGTTGTTTGCGCGATTGACATAAAAATGACGAGTTACGAGTTACGAGTTACGAGTTATAGCTGAAACAGGATTCAACTTGTAACTCGTAACTCGTCATTCGTAATTGGATTAGCCTTTGACTGAACCGGCCATGAGGCCACGGACGAAGAAGCGTTGCAGCGAGAAGAAGACAATCAGCGGCAGCAGCATGGAAAGGAATGCGCCAGCGGTGATTCCAGACCGAGAGGAACTGGAAGATGGCGAACGAGGCCAGCGCCGGGGTGGAAAGCGGCAGAATCAGGCGGGTGAAGATGGTGAAGGGCGTTGCGCCGTCAATAAAAGCCGATTCCAGAATTTCGCGCGGTAGTTCGCTGATGTAGTTGTAGAGCAGGTAGGTGGCCAGCGGCAGGCCGAAGCCGGTATGGGCCAGCCACACGGCCAGAAAGGTTCCGTTGATTTGCAGGCCCACGTAGTCGCGCAGAATGGGCACCAGGGCGATTTGCAACGGCACCACCAGCAGCGCTACCACAATCGCAAACAGAATTTTGCGCCCTGGGAAGCGCATCCACGCAAAGCCGTAGGCGGCAAAGGCGGCGAGCAAAATCGGAATGACGGTGGCGGGAATGGCCACCGCCAGCGAGTTCAAAAAGGGATCGCTGAAGTTCGTGCCCGCATCGGCCCGCACGCTGCCATCTGGTTCACGTGTCTGGCCCGTGAGCACGCTCAGGTAATTGTCCAGCGTGAAATTGGTATTCATGCTGATCTGGCTTGTCTGCACGGCGATGGTACGCTGGCGGCGACTTTCCCAGGCAATGCGCCGACCGTCGGGCAGAGTGAAGCCGCTGCGCAGCTGGTCATCCGTAACGGTGACGTTAAAGTCGGGGATGGTGATCGGCTGATCGAGCGGCGTCTGGCGGGGCAGGGTGATGGTGCCGCTGGGCACATAGGCCTGGTGGGGCAGCGTCGTCCACCAGCCGCTATTGGTAATGTCGTCGCGGGCGCGGAACGACGAGGCGAACAACCCCAGGGTCGGAATCGTCCAGAGCAGACAGATCAGCGCCAGCGTGACATTCACAAAGATCGGCCCCCAGATGTTGTTGCGGCGCGTGCGGGGCGCTTGCTTAGACATGGCAGTTGCACTCATCGGAAGCCCTCCTGCTTGTTGAGCTGGCGCAAGTTGTAGATAATCACCGGCGTGACGAGGATGAGCAGCACAATCGCAACTGCTGCGCCCTTGCCAAAGTCACGGTTGATAAAGAACTGGCGGTAGAACTGGGTTGCGATCACGTTGGTGCCGAACTGGCCACCGGTCATCACAATCACCACGTCGAAGATTTTGAGCGAAAAAATCACGATGGTGGTAGTGACGGTGATGATGGTGCCCTGAATGGCGGGAATGACGATACTGAAAAAGCTTTGCAGTTCAGTTGCGCCATCAACTTTAGCAGCTTCGATGATGTCGGTGGGGATGCCCTTGATGGCCGAGGAGAAGATCACCATGGCGAAGCCGGTCTGGAGCCAGATCATAATCACGACCAGGAAGAAGTTGTTCCAGGGTTGGAACAGACTCGTCCAGGCCTGGGGTTCGCCGCCTAGCCCGGTGACAATGGCATTGAGCAGGCCAATCTGGGGTTCGCCCGGCGGCGAGTAGTAGTAGATAAAGCGCCAGATCACGCCCGCGCCCACAAACGAAATCGCCATAGGCAGAAAGATCAGGGCCTTGGCCAGATTCTCGAACTTGCTGCGGTCGGCCAGCACAGCGATGA
>JALONX010000355.1 GCA_025454695.1 Chloroflexaceae bacterium | reverse complement strand
CGGCCCCACCGAACGGGTGACTCAGCCCGACATGCTGAAGCTGGTGGGGCTGGGCCTGCTAAGTGTGGTTGCGGCCTATCTGCTGGCCTACTGGGGCATCAGCCTCACCACTGCCACCGACGCCTCGCTGATGATTATTGGCGAGGTCATCTTCACCGCCCTACTTGCCCTGCTGCTCACCGGCGAGCGGCTGGGGCGCTGGCGCGGTTTGGGCATTGCCCTGGGCTGCGTAGGCGTGGTGGTGATTGTGCTGAACGGGGCCGAGGCGAGTGCGGCGGGCGGCGGGCTGGGCCGGGTGCTGGGCAACGTGCTGCTGCTGATCGCCCTCTTCTCGCAGGCGCTCTACACTGTGGTTGGGGCCGGGCTAGCCCGCCGCTACCAGCCCCTCACCGTGATCACGGTTATCTACTGTGGAAGCATGCTGGTGTGGCTGCCGCTGCTACTCTGGTACGGCGTGAACAGTCAATTTCCCGCTGCGAGTCTGGCCGCCTGGGCCGGTGTGGTCTACCTGGCGCTGTTTCCCACCATCATCGCCATGCTGATCTGGCTGGCGGTGCTGCGCACGGTGGGGGCGAATCTGGGTGCAATCTCGCTCTTTGTTCAGCCGCTGGTAGGCATGTTTCTGGGCATTGTGGTGCTGGGCGATGCACTGACGCCGGGGTTGGCCCTCGGCGCGGCGCTGATCTTCGCTGCGATTGGATTGACGACGGTGCAGAAGGCGGCGTGAGCGGATTACTGCTATAATCCCATTGCTATGCACCAGCTGCTGCAATCACCACGCCTGCGCCGACGCCTGCTGTTGGGCGTTTTATTATTGCCCTGTGCCTGCGGGCTATTCGCCCTTGGCTGGGCGCTGCTGGGTGTGCCGTCGGGCGGGGCGGTGCGCTTCACCCGTGGGGCCTTGCTCTGGCTGAGCCTGGCGCTGCTGCTGCTCACGGCGCTGGCGGCCTGGGCGGGCTGGCAACTGGGGCGGCAGCGGCGGGCCAGCCGCATGCAAATCAGCGTTGCCGCCGCCGGGCTGGAACCTGATGATTACCCGTTGATGGAAAGCCTGTTTCCCCAGAGCCAGGAGGTGCGACTCACGCCGCTCCCTGGCGGCTACAGCGGTGCGGCGGTGTTTCAGGCCCAGAGCTGGAGTGTCGAAGCGGCCCTGCAACGGGCCAGCATTGTGAAGGTGGGCAGCCCGGCCAAATTGCAGCCCGAGGTAGACAACTACGAACGCTACGTGCGCGAATATGTGGGCAACACGGCGCTGCTGCTTGGCACGGCCCAGCGCGGCAACCGCATGGCGTTGCGCTGGGCCTACGCCGCCTATTCCGGCGAGCGGGTGCAAACCCTGGCCGATTACGCCGCCAGCGGGGCGGCTCTGGCCCCCATCATGCGGCAGTTGTTTGCCCCTGGCGGCACGCTGGGCCTGCTGCTCGGCACGCCCCGCCGCGACCCGCAGCGGGCGCTCTACCAGGAGTATAGCTGGTCGCCCCGCGACTGGGAACGGATTGTGCAGGCAACGGCGGGCCTGCTTGAGGGTGGGCCGCTCTGCCCCCACTTGCCCCAGGTTGATGAAACAGGAACGGCGTTGCCCAATCCCCTCTACATGGTGCAACGCTGGTTCAACCCGGAAGGCGGCAGCGGCGAACGCACGACGCTGGGGTTTGATGTGCCGGTTGCCACCACCCACGGCGACCTCAATAGCCGCAATATTCTGCTGGACGAACGGGGGACTCTGTTTGTGATTGACTTTGCCCACACCGGGCCGGGCCATCTGCTGCGCGATTTCGCCCGCCTGGAGAGTGAACTGACCCTGGTGGTGAACCAGCCCACCGATGCCGCTGCCATGCAGCAGCGGGTGCAGCAGGCGGCGCTGCTGTTGCGCAACTGGCAGAACCAGCCCTGCATCACCTTGCGGGAGTTGTTGCAACCCCGCCCCAGCCGTTCGCCCTGGGATGAAGGGATTATCGCCCTGCGCAGTGCCGCCCACGACCTGGCAGGCCCCACTCTCAATGGCCCGGCCACGCCCTACGTGCTGGCCCTGCTCCACACCACCCTCGACACGCTGCGCTACAGCCAGTGCAACGAGTATTCGCGGCGGGCGGCGCTGCTTATTGCGGCCCGTCTTTGCCAGCAACTGGTGTGAAGCGGTAGCCCCGACCACGGGCCGCTTCGAGCGTGCCCATACCCGCCTGCACCAGTTTGCGCCGCAGCCGGGCGGCCAGCGCCGTCAGGGCCTCGTCATTCACGCCATCGGGGTCGGAACCGTACAGCTGCACGATCAGCGCATCGCGCAACACCAGTTCGCCCGGATGAGCCTCCAGCGCTTCCCACAGCTTCGCCTCAAGCGGCGTGAGTTCCAGGGCCGGTTCCCGGCTGGCTGGCCTGGCAAACGGAGCCAGCAGCGGCACGGCCAGCGCCGCCCGCCCGTGGGCATCGGCCACCACCAGCCCTTTGGAGCGCAACGGGTGAGTGGGACTCACCTCCACCGTGCTGCCCGCCAAAAGTGCCCCCAGCAGCGCCTGCTCATCCTCCGGCAAATCGGCCCAGAGCGCCTGGCACACCCGCCGCACCGCCTGGTGCTGAGCAAGCATGGTGAAGAGTTCCTCAGTGGCGGTGGCAGGTGCTTCGGCCCAGGCCAGCGTTGCCGCCCGCAACAGCTGCGCATAGCCGCCGCTTAACCTCAGCAGCGCGGCAGCCTGTTCAGAATCAAGCGTGAGTCTGGTGGTGCGCAGGGCGGTGGCCATGCTGCGGGCCGCATCGGCGGGAGCCAGCCCGCCCACCCACAGCACCGGCGGCGCAGCCAGCAGGTCGGCAAACTCCTGGCTCAGCTGTTCCATCGGCAGCGGCGTGCGGCAGCCCAGCACCATGCAAACCCGTCGGTTCAGGTAGTCGCGCAGGTGGCGTAGGCCATCAAGCACGGTGGGCTGCACCTCACGGGGCAGGCGCTCAAAGCGGTCAATCACGAGCAGCAACAGCCCATCGGCGGGCATGTGGCGGGCCAGGCGTCGGCGCAAGGCTGCCAGTGCTCCGGCGGTGTCGGCGGGCGTCGGCGCGTCTGGCTCCAGCTCCAGCAGCAGGGCCTGAAAGACACCAGCGGCATCGTGGCTGAGCAGCCCATTCCCGTCCAGGTAGAGCCGGGCCAGCTGCGGCAAGCCCACCAGCTCAGGCACCGCCTGGTGAAAGGCCAGAAAGCGGAGCAGGTGCGATTTGCCGCTGCCGCCAACGCCGCAAACCATCAGGCTTTCGGCACGGTTCACGGCGCGGGCCAGGGTCTGCATTTCTGCCGCCCGGTAATCGGCGGGGTAGGTGGTTTCAATTCGTGCTGGGGGTGGTTCTGTCGGCATTTGTTACACTGCTGTCGGTTTTACGTCAGGCTTCTGCTGACGAATATTGTATCATCAGAACAGGTGGCAATGTGCAACATGCAGGTTTATCTTGATGCTCGAAGGAGGAAAACCATGTGGTTTACCAGACCGCCCATTGTGCTGCTCGGTGTGATACTGTTGCTGTCAGCGTGTGGACTTCCCGGCATGACGGTGGAAGCGCCAACGCCAGCTATTTCGGCCACCGACACGCGGGCAACGGTGGAGGCCGAAGTCCGGGCTACGTTGGCGGCCCAGCAGGCTCCAACCACTCCGGCGGCCCCAACGGTCGCTGCCGACCCAACGGCGGCGGCCCCCACCCTGGCGGCCCCGACGACTGTTCCACCTGCTGCTGCCGCACCTACCGCTGCAAGCGCTCCACCACAGCCTGCTGCATCAGGGGACTCACTGCTGCTCGCCCTGGGCCGCGACACGGCAACACTCAATTCCCTGACCACGCAGGGCTGGCAGCGGGCTACGGTCAATTTTCTTGGCCAGACCGAATGCCGCAAGGGCAACACGGTGATAGATCGAGCGAACACAATCTGGGTTAGCTGTTCTGACATGATTAGTTTCTCCAGAAATGGCACCACCTGGGAACAGGTTCCGGCAGGGGTGGTTGGCGACCTGCTGCTTGATCCCACAGGCGATGTGTGGGTCGTGTCGTCGCTCGGAGTGAGCCATTTTGTAGCTGGCACCCCCACCACCTACGAACCCCAGGCAACCATCGGCAAGCGCTCCTTTCCGTCTAGTGGCTTCACCTTCGCTCCCGATGGCACGCTCTGGCTGGCTGGCAGTATTGATATTGGCACCACTGATCTCGTCTCGTTTGACGGAAAGACCTGGAACAGTTTTAGCAACGTGATGCCCACTGACAACCAGGAAGCGCCAGGGGCGCTGTTCGCTACGTCCAAAGGCGAGGTGCTGATGACCTCAAACGGTCTGTTTAAGCTGGAAGGCAATCGTTTCACCCAGCTGTTGGATGATGAAGCAGTGCAGGTGGTGACGGAAGGCACGATCACGTTTGAGGTGCGGGCCTTTCTGGAGCAGCCGGATGGCAAGGTCTGGATGGCGACCGAGTATGGCATTCTGGTCTGGGACGGCCAGCAACTCAGCCGGATTGGCCGCGAACAGGGGTTACCTAGCCGCGATGTGTTTGCCCTGGCCCGCGACGGGCAGAACCGGGTGTGGGCGGGCACCAGCTATGGTCTGGCGGTGCAGCAGGATGGCACATGGGAAGTTGCCTTGCCCAGCACCTCGGCCCTCAGCGACTCACGCATTGTGGCCGTGGCCGCCCGTGGCGCACCGGCCCTGCCCGCCGCCGAGGCTACCCCGAAAACCACCACCATCACGGGCCGGGTAAGCCGCGACAACCAGCCGGTCGCCAACAGCCAGGTCGAACTCTGCTCGGAGATCGTTAGGGGGAGCATGTTCAGCTTGACTGGCGGCGGTGACGCCCTTGACCCAACAACGAACACGCCGTGCGGAGCGCACACCTACTCGCAGTTGGCCACAACCGACGCCGAAGGCAACTACCGTTTTGAGAACGTGCCAATCGGCGTGTATGAGCTGGCGGTGAAGATTGAAGACCGCTGGAACTTCTTCTATGGCTCACTCGACCTGAAGGCTCTGGAGCCAGGCAAAACGGTGCAGTTCGACCTGCCGCTACAGTAGCGAGGAGCGGCGCACGACGAGCGATGCACAGTCGCTTATTGTGCATCGTTCGTCGTTCACCTGGCCATGGACTGAAGCTGCGGCCCGTAGAGCGGCGAGACGTGGGGGTTGATGGCCAGCGCCTGGCGGGCGTGTTCGCGGGCACTGGCCTCGTCGCCGCTGGCCTGGGCGATGACGGCGGCGCGGTAGTGCAACGTGGCATCGCTGGTGCCGAGGCGCAGGGCTTCATCCATGTATTTGCTGGCTTCGGCCAGTTGGCCATTTTTGTAGAGCGCCCATGCCAGGGCTTCCGCCCCCTTGATACTCGGTCGCTCGGTGTAGGCGGCCCGCGCCAGACGCAGGGCGGTGGCGGCGTCGCCGTGGTCAGACTCAAACAGGGCTAGTTCCAGGTCGGTGTTGGTGCCCTGGGCCGCGAAGAGTTGTTGCATGGCTCGCACCAGGCCAAACTGGCGCGTGGCGGCTTCGTTGTTGCCGGTGGCCTGCTCCAGTTCTCCCAGCGCGATCACAAATTCGGGCAGGGGCACCTGGGCAATCGCCTGGTTGTAGAGCGAGCGAGCTTCGTCGGTTTTGCCTTCGGCGGCGCGGACGCGGGCAAGCCCGGCTAGCCCATAAACATAGCCCGGCAGCCGTTCCAGGGCGCTGGCATATTGGGCTTCGGCCCGCGCCAGGTCGCCCCGGCTAAAGTGCAGATTGCCCAGTTGCACCCACGTCCAGGCGGTGTTTTCGCTGGTCGGGCCGCCTGCCCGCACTGCCCGCTCCATTGCCTCAATCGCGCCCGCTGTGTCGCCGTGCAGCTCCCGCAGGTAGGCCACCCGGCTGTAGGAGCTGAGGTCGGGCCGCATGTCCACCATGGTTTGTATCGTTTCCACCGCCTCGCTGTACATGCCAAGCTCCACCTGGGCATCGCCAATCACGCCGTAGATGCGCGGGACGTGGGGGTTGAGCACCCGCGCCCGCTCGCCGAGGGCCAGGGCCAGCCGGAACTGGTGCTGGGCCAGGGCCAGTTGCCCCTTGCCGATCAATGCCTCCACATTGTTTGGGTCGCGCTGGAGCGCCCCATCGAAGATGCCCACCGCCTTGCTGTAGTAGCTCGGGTCGCCACTCTCGCGGGCCTTTTGCACGTAGGCATTGCCAAGAATGGCATATGCTTCCAGATAGTCTGGCTCGTCGCGCAGGAGCTGCTGGTAACTCTCAATCAGTCGGTCGGTTTTGTTGGCCGGGCGCTGGCGAGCGGCCTGCTCTCGCATGGCTGCCGGGGTTCCCGCTGCTGGATAGAAGAACCACATCCCGGCGCTGAGCATCACCAACCCGGCAAGTATGACGCTCCACCAGGGCGGGTGAAAGCTGATGGGCGGGCGACGTTGGCTCAGTCGCATGACGATCTCCTTTTTTTGCCACAGAGGGCACAGAGAACACAGAG
>JALONX010000354.1 GCA_025454695.1 Chloroflexaceae bacterium | reverse complement strand
CGACCAGATCGCCCTCAACGATGTGCTGCCGATAGCCGCCGCGCAGGGCATCTCGATCTACGTGGGCGGGCCGTTTAACAGCGGCATCCTGGCCAACCCCCACGCCGCCAACGCCACCTTCAACTACAACCCGGCGAGCCGCGAGTGGCTGGAAAAAGCCCGCCAGCTTGACGCCGTGTGCCAGCGCCACGGCGTCTCGCTCAAAGCCGCCGCCATCCAGTTTCCCCTTGGCCACCCCGCCGTGGTTTCGGTGGTGTCCGGTGCCCGCAGCATCGCCGAGCTGGAGGAGAACCTGGCCGCCTTCCAAACGCCCATCCCTCCGGCCCTGTGGGACGACCTGCGTAGCGCCGGGCTGCTGGGCGACAACGTGCCGACGCCGTAGGGCGGCTTTAGCGCGGAGGGCGCGGAGGACGCGGAGAGGGGGATGAGGGCTTCATTGTCCTTTCTTATTGTCCGTGGTGTATACTGATTGAGCACGACGACTCGTTTAGCTAAACCCAGGCATTGTAGGTGATGGTGGCCTGCTTGAAAGGAGCGCGTGAATGGGTGAAACCGCTGTGTCAATGATTCTCTTCAGTACCCCGACTATCAGCCTTGATGACGCTGCTCGTGTGCTTGCTGCCGATGGACTCACCGTTACACGTGAGGCTAACAAGCTCAAGGTTCATTGGCGAGGCGGCTTGATGCTTACGGTGGCCCTGGCTCGGGCGGAATGGGTGGTGAGCGAGTCAGTCGAAATTGGCGAAGGAACTGCCTACCTCGCGGATCTTACCCATTGTGACGCACGTTTTGAAATACTCATCTCCAATCTTGATGTGGCCCTTGACGAAATGAATACACTCATTCAGGTGCAAACTGCACTGCAAAACCTGACGCACGGTTTTCTGTTCAACTCTTGGAACGGCGCACTGCAACCGCCGGAGTCGTGACCGGTACAGATTAGCGAGTGCAAGCACAGGAGCATTCGCTCGTGTACTTGGTGTACATGTCCATTGGCACAAGGGCAACGGCTCATTTGTATGCTATTGACCGTTGACCAGATGGAATCGGTTAAAAGAAAGTGACTTTTTGGGTTTTGCGCCTGGGTAATGCGTAGCAGGCCCTTTTCTGAAACAGTAAGCCTGGCTTGATAATGTGTGAAACTTTGATGGCGCTATTCCTTCTGCTGTCAGTAGCTCGATCGTTATCTACAAGGGTTTCGAGCATGCAAGATTTAGTCGGATGTACTGTTATCCAACGTCACTTTGATCATTGGACACAATTGCTCGTTACTGATGCGGCACCATTCTTTCTTCCTGACGACGTGTTGCCCTCAATCCCCACTGCAATTCCAATCTTTCCACGATCTTCAGGACTTAATAAGCATTTAACTCTACCGTTTCACGACTCATACACTACCTATAACGTTGATTCAAGCTGTCAACATGTTGTGTTTCTCACTGACGATGCGCTACGCAGTATTGATCCGCACATTCGAGAACGGCTTTTATATGAGCAGTGGCGCTGTGGACGGGGCCAGATTTATGATCGGGATTTGGTTGCTGAATTCTTCCCGCGTGCGACGAGCTTTGACCAGATAGAAGCGTTTTGTATCGAAACACCAGCGGGGCGAAAGTGCGTCCTTGCTTCAACACTTTGGTATGCGCTGCCAGCTGAGCGACAGGAACAGTGGCTACGGCGATTTATTGCAGACAATGTTCATCCATACTCGATTATTGGGCTTGAAGGCGTCGAGCTTCAGCCGCTTCAAATACGTCAGGTTACCGCACTGGCGAATACTTTTGCATTCACCAGTGGCCCGAACTGTTTTGCAACAACCCTGGCCGCAGCTACTGAGTCGGTTGCATTGTCGCAAACAATTAGCATGCTTTGGCTACACCAGGATACATTTCTCCACGGCTTAACGGTGCGTGGTTATACCCGCAATGACGCGGTAAACGTTAGCAGCGATGATCTGAGCGATGGGGTTATCATCTGGAGCGACGATGCAGGGACGCCGCGCCACGCCTGCTGGTTGCTTGGCCAAGGTATTGCCCTCAATAAAAATGCCTAGTCCTGGTTTGTGCGGCGACATCTTGCAGCAATACGCGATGTGCTCGCTTACTGGGAAGAAGACAATTTTTATGTGCATGTGTATACACGCGGCGTGTGATGACTGACTACAGCAACTCGCCAGTCGCCCGTGTCCATAAAATGTACTTTGGCATAGCGTTCATTTCCCCTGCGATCCTTTGTAAAACCTCTGCGGCTTTGCGAGAGCATTTTCAGAAAGCTTTATCAACCATGCACACCATAACAGCCCTACTTAACGAGCGGCGGCTGTTCGCGCTGCTGGCGGGCGCAGGCCCCACCACCGTCGTGCTTGAGGCCGGGTTGGCCGGCACTGCTGATGAGTGGGCGCACATCCAGGCCGCCGTCGCCCCGTTTGCAACCGTGATCAGCTATGATCGGGCGGGCCTGGGGCGGAGCGATACAGCCCTGCTGCCGCGAACCTGCCCGGAGATCATCGAGGATTTGCGGGGCTTGTTGGCGGCGGCGGCGCTACGTCCGCCCTACATCCTTGTTGCCCATTCGTGGAGCGGCATCAACGCCCGCTGGTACGCCAACCACTACCCCCACGAGCTTGCCGGGCTGATCTTGATTGACGCCGTTCACGAAGGCAAATATGCGCAGTTTGAGCAAATCCTTTCGGAAGAACAGGCGCAGCGCATGTGGGCTGTGTTCAGCGACCCCTCGAAGAATGATGAGCATATTGATCGACTCGCCAGTATCAAGCAGATCAGCGACAAAAAGGTGTGCTACAACTTCCCCCTGATTGTCCTGACGCGAGCTGCTGGCACTGATGCGCTGGACAACATTGAAACGAGCTTGCAAGCCGAGTTTCTGACGTTATCGGCGACAAGCAAGCAGTATTTCTCGAAATTCCCCAATCATCACATTCACAAGGCTGAACCGGAGCTAGTGGTTGATGCGATTCGTGAGCTGGTGCAGATGGTTGAGCGGAACGGGGTGTGATGCAAAACGAATCGCGGCGAGGCGGGTGAGTTGGTTCGTTAGACTGGTTCACACGCCATCAGTGTTGCCCCAGGCGTAGCGCGGAATGTTCTTTGTATTGCGCTGGAGATTCCTCACTGCGTTCGGAATGACAGAGATGGGCATTGTGAGCGAAGAAAGCGAATCGATCTGCAATCCTTTGCGAGCTTTGCGCCCCTTCAATTCTGGTTTCCGAGGCTCTCCTGAGCTTGACGAAGGGCTTGACGAGGAGCAGGACAGGCTTTGCGCGGGTGTGTTCAGGCGCGCTGCAGGAGTTCACCATGAATTGGTTCCAAAAGTTGCTCGTCACCGTGCTGCCCGCGTCGTGGGCGCAGTCTATGGAAGCGGACTCGCGCCAGTGGTTTATGAAATGCCTGAACTGCGAGTTTGAACAATCCTATTGGGATCTGGGCGGCATTCGCTGGAAGGCGACGGGCAACTCACGCAATCTGCGCACATGCCCCAGCTGCGGCCAACGCTCCTGGCATATGACCTACAAAAAAGGCGAATAACCAGCACGCCACCTCCGACCCTGTGCGCGAGCGTGTTCGGCCTGTCTGTAATGGATTGCTGCTACCCTGGTCTGGTGCTACAATCGAGCGGCAGAACACCCGCTACCACCAGAAAGACGAGGCTCCATGGCAGACGACCTGAGTATCACCCGTGTGCGTGGCTGCTGCCCCCACGATTGCCCCGACACCTGCGCCACCATCACCGAGGTGCGCGATGGACGGGCGGTAAACTTCTACGCCGACAACGACCATCCGCTGACGCAGGGCTGGCTGTGTGCCAAGGTGCGCCCCTATCTGGAGCGAGTCTACCATCCCGACCGGTTGCTCTACCCCATGCGGCGGGTTGGCCCCAAAGGCGGCGACCAGTGGGAACGTATCTCCTGGGAAGCGGCCATTGGCGAGATTACCCGCCGCTGGCAGGGCATCATCGCCGAGTATGGCGCGGCAGCCATTCAGCCCTATTCCTACAGTGGCACGCTAGGGCTGCTGCAACTGGGCATCTGCAACACGCGCCTGTGGAACCGCATGGGCGCTAGCGGCCTGGAACGGGCCATCTGCGGGGCCGCCGCCGAGACGGTGGTGGAAACCACGCTGGGGGCACGCTGGGCACCCGACCCGGCGGACATTGTGCATAGCAAGCTGGTGATTTTGTGGGGGCACAACCCGGCCAGCACTGCGCCCCATGTCATGCCGCTCCTGCGCAAAGCGCAAAAGCAGGGCGCGTACATCGTGGTGATTGACCCCCGCCGCACCCTCACCTCTCGCTCGGCCAACGAACATATCCAGCCCCGCCCCGCCACCGATGGGGCGCTGGCGTTGGGACTCATGCACGTCATCTTTGGCGAGGGGCTGCACGACGAAGCCTGGCTTGAACGGCATAGCCTGGGCTGGCGCGAACTGCGCGAGCGGGTGGCAGCCTTTGATCCTGAGCGGGTGGCCGCTATCACCGGCGTGCCCGCTGAGACGATTGTGAACCTGGCTCGCCGCTACGCCACCACAAAACCGGCCTTGCTGAAGCCCGCCGATGGCCTGCAACGGCATGGCAATGGCGGCCAGACCTTTCGGGCGCTCTGCTGCCTGCCTGCCGTGGCGGGCCACTATGGCGTGCGGGGCGGTGGCCTGGCCTACAGCACCGGCGGCTACGTGCGCTGGGATGCGGAAGCGGTGGGCCACGCCTCGGCCTGCCCGCCCACCCCACGCACGGTCAACATGAACCGGCTCGGCGCGGCCCTGATGGGCGAGGCCAATGATCCGCCGATCAAGGCGCTCTACGTTTTCTGCTCCAACCCGGCGACGATTGCGCCCAACGCGGGCCTGGTGGCCCAGGGCCTCCAGCGCGACGACCTGTTCACGGTGGTGCATGAATTGTTTCTGACCGACACGGCCCGTTATGCCGATATTGTGCTGCCCGCCACCAGCCAGCTGGAACATGTAGATTTGCACAAAGCCTACGGCCACCGCAATCTGCAATACAACCACGCCGCCATTCCACCGCTGGGCGAGTGCAAAAGCAACTGGGACGTGATGCGGCTGCTGGCGGCTGGCATGGGCTACACCGAGCCGTGGCTGCACGAAAGCGCCGAAGAAGCGATTCGGGGCGTGCTCGATGCCACGCGGGCCGGCAACCCGCGCCTGGCCGAGGTGACGCTGGAGCGGCTCCAGGCCGAAGGCACGGTGCCGCTGCCGTTTGCTGGCGATGATGGTGTGCCCTTTGCCGATGGCTACTTCCCCACGCCTTCGGGCAAGGTGGAGCTGCGTTGCGACCGACTCGCTGCCGAAGGCATAGACCCGCTGCCGGACTACCATGTGCCCGCCGAGTTTCAGACCCGCGCCGCCGACGAACTGGTGTTGATCAGCGGGGCAGCCCACCACTTTGTGACCAGCAGCATGGCTAACCAGGCCAGCCTGCTAGCGAAAGAGGGCACGCCGTTTGTGGAAATCAACCCCAGCGATGCCGCCAGCCGGGGCATTGCTGACGGCGAAACGGTGGTGGTGGAAAACACACGCGGCTGGTGCCAGCTGCGGGCGGTAGTAACGGAGGACGTGCCGGTGGGTGTGGCGGTGGCACCCAAGGGCTTCTGGGGCAAGCTTTCGCCAGGTGGGCGCAACATCAACTGGACGACCTCAGACGCACTGGCCGACGTGGCGGGTCAGAGCACCTTTCATTCCAACCTGGTGCGGGTGCGGCGGGCAGAGCTGACGCCAGCCTGACCCTGCGTGGCTCGCCAGTTTCGCCAGGGTTTATAGCAGATTGCAGATTGACTGATTGCAGATTGCAGATTGGAGCGGCATTGTGCTGCGACAACGCCGCATCCTGCTCGCTCACCTGATCTGCAAACCGCTGTAAAGACTGAGCGTGTGCAGCATTAGCCTTCAGCGCCGCAAATCATAGCGATAGACGCTTGCACCAGGAAAGGTTGCGGCGTCTTCCCGTTTGCCAATGCGGTCGAGGTAGTTGAGGAAAAACAGCTCCTCGTCGTAATTGTCGGCCTTGCGCGTGTGGGTGAAGAGCAGCCAGACCCGTGCGTTGCCCCGCAGCTGGCCAAGGTCGCGCTCGTATACCGCTGGTTTGCCCCCTGAGTCCACACCCACGACGATGCGGGCGGGCAGCCCTGGAAAGCGCTGGCGGTAGTAGTCGAAGGCGTATTCGGAGGCAAAATAGAGGTAGAGCACGTCGCCCGGCTGCTGCCGCTGCTGCACATAGGCCAGTGCCTGGGTGATCTCCTGGTTGGTGCGGGGCTTCAGTAGGTGGTTAAAGGCCGAGAGAACGGGCCAGAAGAGCAGTAGAAACACCACCGGCAGCAGCACCAGCGTCTTTTTATTGACATAATCGTACAGCGCCCCGATGCCCGTGCCAATCAGCAGCAGCATGGCGGGCACACTGAAGAGCAGCAGGCGATAGG
>JALONX010000353.1 GCA_025454695.1 Chloroflexaceae bacterium | reverse complement strand
CCCCTTCACCACGCTGGATGTTGCCACCGGCTCGGCGGACTTGCCCCTGGCCATGCAGCAAGCCGCCAGTCGGGCCGGGCTAAGGCTCAGGGCCTATGGCTCCGACCTGCGGCCCGATGTGCTGGCCGAGGCCCAACGGTATAGCGGCGGCAGCGTGAGTCTGCTCTGCCACGATGCCCTGCACCTACCCTTTGCCAATGGAGCCTTTGACGTGGTGACATGCAGCCAGACACTGCACCATTTTGGGGAAGCCGAAGCGCTGCTGGTGCTGCGTGAATTGCAGCGGGTAGCCCGGCAGGCCGTGGTGATGAGCGACCTGCACCGTTCCTGGGAAGTCTACTGGGGGGCACGGCTGCTGGCGCTGGCGCTGCGCAGCCCGATGAGCCGCCACGACGGGCCGCTTTCGGCACGACGGGCCTACACTGCCGCCGAAGTGCGCCAACTTTTGGGTAAGGCTGGCCTACGGGGCCGCGTGCGGCGGGCCGGGCTAGCCCATTGGGTTGCGATTATACCGGGCCAGGTCGCCCCGTGGCCGCCCGAATAATCTGAAATAGCTCCTCGTCGGAAAGGCCACTGCCGCGCTGCTCCCACCAGTTGCGATACCAACGCAGATTTTCTGTAAACGCCACCATCACCTCGTGGTCTTCCAAGGGGCGTACCCGCTGGCGCAGCATTTCCATCACCAGTTCACAATCGGCACTACTTAATTCTTTTACTGACTGCAAAATTCGTTCGGCCCGCAACAGAAATAGCTCACGTTCAATGGTTGGAAACTGTTCGCCAATCTCACGGATGTTGCCCAGATAGCAGACCGTGCGCTGACGGGGGCTGCTCCGCTGATCGCGAAAACTCTCTACCAGATACGCATCATGAAAGATGGTATCGGCAACCCGAGCGTTTTTATGTCGTCGAACCACCCATCGCACATACATACCCACCTCCCGGCACGAATCGCAACGCTTGTACCACGTTGTGTCCGACGCGCTACTGGCCTGATTATACACTATATTGTCGTTTTTTTGAATTACATACAAAAATATTTCTGTGTAGTACATATATGAAACTACAGTTTGTTCTCCTGCTCCAGGGGGTGCAGCCACGCGGCGTGAACAGCAGACGGCTTGCAGAATAAGGCGTCACTGTCCCTAGAGGCATGCGGCTATCGGCATGCCCCGTGTTGCCATATCTCAACCAGATTGCTAGAGAAAAGGGCTGAATCCAACAATTGTTGCAGCATTGCACACGTAATGCACATATTGCGCCACTATTCACTCTGTGCTATACTTCTGTTTAACACCTTGAGTATTTCAAAAATGATAGATTATGAAACAAATGCCCCGTTTTTGCATCGTTTTGTTACTTTTTTTCCTCGCTGGTAGTTTGTAGTCTGCGCTACAGTTCCATTTTTTGTTCGGGTAGAAAGGGCTACTCGTATGCAGTTCCTTCGTTTGGCAGTCAAGGCGGTGCGCCTGGCGCTTATTCGGGTTGGCGCGGGTTGGATGTTCGCGTTGTTAACGTTTAACTTCAACCGTACCGCCATTGCCGACCTGGGGGTGATCGCCATTCTGGTGACGGTGTTGATTGGGCTGCACCATTTTCTTTCGCCGTTTCAGGTGGTCTGGGGCCGCCTGGCCGACCGCCACCCCATCTTCGGGTATCGCCGCACACCGTACATCCTGTTGAGTAGCCTGGTTGCCAGTCTCGTCTTTCTAACGCTGCCCACCATTGCCGCCAATCTGCCTTCGCTTAACGAAGTAATGACAGGTCTGGATGGAGACTCCATCCTGGCCACCCTCGGCGCGTTTGTAGTAGTTGCTATTTTTGGCATCTCCATGTCCATGAATGGTAGTGCCTCCAACGCTCTGATTGCTGAAGTCACCAGCGAGAAGGAACGGGGCGGCATTATTGCTTTTGTCTGGGCCACTATCATCATCAGCGGGATTGTGTCGGCAGGCGTGGCGGGCAGCATTATGCCCAGCTACGACCCGGCCAAGATGCAGCAACTCTACAACCTTACGCCCTTTATCGCCCTGATCAGCGCCTTCCTCGGCGTGGTGGGCATGGAAAAGCGCGTTTCGCGGGAAACGTACCAGGCCCAGATTGCCGCCGAACCCGAAGGGGCCGGGCCGCTCACCACCATTCGGGTGGCTACGCGGCTCATGCGCACCAACCTGCAAGTGCGGCTGATGTTCGTCTTTATTCTGCTGGCGATTATGGGCATCTTCCTGCAAGATGCCATTCTGGAGCCGTTCGGTGCAGAGGTCTTCGGCATGATCCAGAAGGAGACCGCCCGCTTCCAGGTGGTGTGGGGCACGGCCACGCTGCTCTCCATGTTCGGCATTGGCGTTCTTTCCGGGATTTTTCCCATTGCCAAGAAAACAATCGCCACCATCGGCGGGTTAGGTGTCGCCGGAGGGCTGGGCATCTTTGCGCTCGCCGCTGCCACGCACCAGCGCATGCTGATTGACCCCGGACTCATTCTGCTGGGCACGGGCATCGGCATGTTTAATGTCGGGGCGCTGGCGATGATGATGGAGATGACCATCGAAGGCCAGGCTGGTTTCTACATGGGTATGTGGGGCATGGCCCAGGGCCTGGGCAATGGCTTTGCCAACGTGCTCAGCGGCGCTTTCCACACCTTGCTGATTGACACCGGCTGGCTGAACCCGCTGGTCTCCTACACGCTGATTTTTGCGGGCGAGGCCGTGCTGATGGTAGCGGCCATTGGGGTGCTACGCAGCATCAGTACGCAAGAGTTTAAGGGCCTCAGCCGGGGCGACCTGAAGCAAACCCTGGCGCTTGATGCAGCAAGGTAGTAACGAATGACGAGTTTTGTTCTCAACAACTCAACAACTCAACAACTCAACAACTCGTAACTCGTAACTCGTAACTCGTAATGACTATAAGTATTTCCTTCAACCAGATTGCCAGCGCCTATGACGGCCAGCGTGCCCACCCACCAGAGGTGGCGGCGCAGATTGGCCGGGCCTTGCTGGAGCTGGTTGGGCACGGGGCGCATGTGCTGGAGTTGGGCGTCGGCACGGGGCGCATGGCCATCCCGCTCGCAACCGCAGGCGCACACGTTGCCGGGGTAGATATTGCCCTGGACATGCTGCACATCGCCCAGGGCCGCTGGCGGGCGGGCGAAGGGCAGCAGGACGGACTCACGCTGGCTCAGGCCGACATCGCCAGCCTGCCCTTTGCCGACAATAGCTTCGACGGGGCCCTGGCGGTGCATGTGCTGCACCTGCTGAGCGACTGGCGCAGTGCCCTGGCGGAGATCGGGCGGGTGGTGCGGCCCGGCGGGCTGTTTATTCAGGGCAACGATTGGCGAGCGCCCGACACATGTGTGGGGCGGCTGCGCAGCCAGTTCCGCCAGGTGATCATCGAACTGCTGCCCGGTGCCCGCCCGCCCGGTGCCGGTGCGGCGCTGGCCCAGGCCCTGTCCCGGCTCGGCGGCAGCACCGGCGAACCGGAGGTGCTGGCCAGTTGGGTTCGGCCCGTCAGCCCGGCCCAGGTGCTGGCAGGCATGGCAGGGCGGGCCGACACGGAAACCTGGGTGTTGCCCGACGATCTGCTGCACGAGGCCATGGAGCGGCTGAACGAGTGGGCCGAAACGCAGTGGGACGACCTGGAAGCGCTTGAGCCGGTGGAGCATCGCTTTCTGGCCACCGTGACCCAATTTTAACGCAGAGACGCAGAGGCGCAGAGGCTGAGTGACAAGGTGACAAGGTAAAGTCGTAATGTGTAATGTTGAACTCGTTACTCGTTACTGGTTACTGTGGACGAAGTTTGCGGCGTGATCCGCGAAGGACGCGAAGATATAGTGGGTAATGCGTAATGCGTAATATTGAACTCGTTACTCGTTACTCGTTACTCGTTACTGTGCATGTACACTCCTGAACAACTTGAACGACGCAATCAATCACCCTGGACGCGGGTGCAGTTTATTCTGGCCCCGATCCAGTTTCTGGTCTTTCTGGTGAGCTTTGGGCTGGTGGTGAACTATTTGTGGACGGAGCAGGGCTACCTGGCGGCCACCATCAGCGTCTGGATCAAGATTGCCCTGATCTGGGCACTCACCATCACGGGCATGTTGTGGGAAAAGGATGTCTACGGCCACTACTTCATGGCGAAGGAGTTTTTTTGGGAGGATTTTGGCAATTTAATCGCCATCCTGACCCACAACGCCTATTTCGTGGCACAATGGTTTCACGCCAGCCCACGAGTTGTTATGACGGTCATGTTGTTTGCTTACATCACCTATCTGTTTAACGCGGCACAGTTTATTGTGAAGGGGATACGCTCAAGTCGCGAGCGTCGGGCAATGCTTAACCAGTCGGCCACGAGCTGACACTAGAGAGAGAGAAAAAGCTATGGCCCTCAAATCACGGGCGGTTGTTATTCCTCGCAAGCATGTGATTGAACTGCGCGAAGTGCAGGTGATGGAGCCGAAAACCGGCGAGGTGCTGGTACGCACCGCCTACACCTCCATCAGCACCGGCACCGAGCGCATGTTGCTGGACGGACGGATGCCTCACCCGGCCCTGCTCTTCCCGGTGGTGCCGGGCTACGAGACGGTTGGCCAGGTGGTGCAGGTTGGCCCCAAGGTGTCGAAGGAGTTGATCGGCCAGTGGGTCTATGTGGGCGGTGCCCGCTGCTTTAAGGGCGTGAACCCGGCCTGGGGCGGCCAGAGCGAACTGATCAGCGTGGAAGCCGACCGGGTGGTGACGCTCGACGGAATTGACCCGACCACCGGCGTGGTGCTGGCCCTGGCCGCCACTGCGCTCCATGGCATCAATATCGCCCACCTCAAGCCAGAAGACCGGGTGCTGGTGCTGGGCCAGGGCATTGTGGGCCAACTGGTGGCCCGTATTGCCAAGTTGTGCGGCGCAGGCTTCGTGGCCGTGGCCGACCGGGTGCCCGTGCGCCTCAAACATTCCAAGGCCGACCAGGTGGTGGATGTGAGCAAGGAGTCGCTGGACGAGGCCCTGCCCGACGGCAACATCAGCCTGATTATTGAGGCCACCGGCTCGATGACGGCCCTGAGCGGTGCCCTGCCACTGCTGGCCAACCACGGGCGCGTGCTGCTGCTCGGCTACTACGACCATATTGACATTCCCTACGCTCCGGTCTTCATGCGCGAGGCCGAAATTCTGATCGCCCGCGAATGGAATTTTGGGCCGGAGGGCGAGTTGCCCCGCGCCCGCGACCTGATTGCCAGCGGGAAACTGGATGTGAGCGGGTTGCTCACTCACCGCGTGCCGCTGGATCGCATCCAGGCCGCCTACCGCCTGGCCCTGGAAGACCCGACATGTTTGAAGGTGGTGGTGGAATGGCCCAAACTGCACAGCAACGGCCATAACAATGGCCACAGCAACGGCGTCAGCCACGAAGCAACGCACATGAGCGCGGAGTAAGCCAAAATATTCACCGCCGAGAACGCCGAGGACGCCAAGAAGACAAGAGATAAAAGAGTCTTTGCGTTCTTCGCGTTCTCGGCAGTGGAAAGAGCAAATTTCAGGTATTCACTGCCAAGGGCGCGAAGATACTCGTAGTTTTTGTTCCTCTGCGTTCTCGGCGTTCTCGGCGGTGAAAAAGGAATGTTATGCCCGCGAACCCGAAACAGTCCGGTTCTTCCACGGCCCGCATGCTTGCTGTCTATGGCAAGGGCGGCATGGGCAAATCGTTCTTCACCACTAACCTGGTGAGCAAGCTGGCGCTGCTGCAACACCGGGTGCTGCAACTGGGCTGCGACCCGAAACACGACAGTTGCAACGCCCTCTTCGGCGGCGTGAGTCTGCCCACCCTTGGTGACACATGGCGCGACTTGAAAGAGGCGGGGCGCGAAGACGAGCTGCGGGTTGACCAGGTCATTTTCAAAACCAGCATCATGCGGGGTGCGGCCACCGTCTACGGCTGTGAGATTGGCGGGCCGGAAGTGGGCCGGGGCTGCGGCGGGCGTGGCATCACCTTTGGCTTCGACACGCTGGAAAAATTCGGTCTGAGCCAGTGGGCGCTGGACTATGTGGTAATGGACTTTCTGGGCGATGTGGTTTGCGGCGGTTTTGCTACCCCGCTGTCGCGCTCGCTCGCCGAAGAGGTGATCATTCTCTGCGGCAACGACCGCCAGAGCCTCTACGCCGCCAACAACATTGCCAGCGCCGCCAAATATTTTGCCAGCATGGGCGGGCGCACCCGGCTGCTCGGCCTCATCATCAATCGGGACGACGGCAGCGGCGTGGCCGAACGCTTCGCCGAGCGGATTAACCTGCCGGTGTTGACGAAAATCCCCCTTGACCGCACGGTGCGCGAACTGGCCGACGCCTGCCAGCTGGCCCTGACTGACCCGCGCTTCGACGCCATTTTCGACACGCTGGCCAAACAAATTGTGACGCGCAGCACGCCCCAGGTGGCCATGGCCGATGTGCAGCCGCTGGAATACAAGGATTTTCTGGCCGTCTTCGGGGC
>JALONX010000352.1 GCA_025454695.1 Chloroflexaceae bacterium | reverse complement strand
CAGGATTTCACCGACCGCGTGATCGGCCAGTACTACGCCTACGCCGTGGTCGGCATAACGCTGCTAGCGATCCTCATTCCGCTGCTGTTTCTGGGCTGGGATGTGCAAACCACGCTCTACCGGGCGATGACGCTGATGGTGGTGGCCTCGCCATGTGCGCTGGTAATCTCCATCCCGGCTGCCCTGCTTTCGGCCCTGGCAAGTGCGGCCCGTGGCGGTGTGCTATTTAAGGGCGGTGCCCACCTGGAAGCGGCGGCTACAGTTACGGTTGTCGCCTTCGACAAAACCGGTACGCTGACGACGGGCAAGCCGAGCGTAAGCGAGATGAGGGATTGGCGATTAGAGATTGGACAAAGCGAATCTCCCATCTCCTATCTTCCATCTCCTGTTCTTGCTCTTGCAGCCGCAATTGAACAATTCTCCGAACACCCGCTGGCGGAGGCGATTGTGCAGGCGGCCAGGGAGCAGAAGCTGGCCATTCCCGCCGCGACCGACTTTAGCGCGATGACTGGGGCTGGCGCACGGGCGATTATCAATGGGGTGGCGCTGCGGATTGGCCGCCCGACCCTGTTTGCGCCCCTTGCGCCCGAGTTGGCCCGGCAGGTGGCCGAGCAGGAGCAGCAGGGCCGCACGGTGGTGCTGCTGGGCGACGAGCAGCCCTGGGGCATGATCGCCCTGGCCGACACGCTGCGCCCCGAGGCCGCCGCGACCCTGGCGGCGCTACGACGCAACGGCGTGCAGCGCATTGTGTTGCTCACCGGCGACAACCGCCACGCCGCTGAGAGCCTGGCCCGCACGTTGGGGATTGACGAGGTGCGGGCCGGACTGCTGCCCGCCGACAAGGTAACGGCGGTGCGGGAGTTGCAGGAGCGCTACGGCCCGGTGGCCATGGTGGGCGACGGCGTCAACGATGCACCCGCCCTGGCAACCGCCCGGCTGGGCGTGGCCATGGGCGCAGCAGGCACCGATGTTGCGCTGGAAAGCGCCGACTTGCTGCTGGTGGCTGATGACCTGAGTAAGCTGCCGGGTGCCCTGAAACTGGCTCGCCGTGCCCGCCGTGTGGTGCGGCAAAACCTGACGTTCGCCCTTGGTGTCATCGCCCTGCTGGTAGCTTTCTCGCTCGCTGGTGAGGTGCCGCTGCCGCTAGGCGTGGTCGGCCACGAGGGCAGCACGCTGCTGGTGGTGGCCAATGGCCTGCGGCTGCTGCTGGGTCGCCTGGATAGTTGATTGACCGTGCAGCATGTATAATGGCGACTTTCATCATGTGAAAATCGTGAAGTTTTTCCCTTGACAGCTGTGGTAGCCAGCTAGTACGATCGTAAGGTATAGCAGGTACGAATAAATATTTGGTACTGGAGGATTCTTATGGTTAACACGACATTTATCTACGGTGGCTTTTTAGCCCTGCTGGGCATCGTGGGCTACGTGGCGGCCCCGGCTGAGTCGCGCAGTCTCACCGCGCTCATCCCGACGTTTCTGGGTATTCCGGTGCTGGCGGCGGCCTTTGCGGGCCGCAACGAGGGCTGGCGCAAGCACGCCATGCATGTGGCAGTAGTGCTGGGCCTGCTGGGCCTGCTGGCGGCCCTGTCGCGGCTGGTGCCTGCGTTGGCGTCCGGCGATCCGATTGGCCTGGCCGCCATTTCGCTAGCTCTGCTGGCCATTGCCAGTGCTGTGTATGTGGGGCTGGGCGTGCGCTCGTTTATTGAGGCCCGCCGCCAGCGCACTGCGGCGTAGGTTGTTACTGCGGAGGGCGCGGAGCGCACCAGCGGTATAGAGATTGGCGATGAGCGATTGGAGATTGGGGCGCAAGAAACGTGCGTGTCAGCTATCTGTCAGCCTCAACAACAACGCGACGGCGGTGTAGATGCGAAGGGCGCGAAGGATGGGGGAAAATCCCATCCTCTGCGCCCTTCGCGGGCTTTGCGGTTAAACAACCAGGCGGGGGAGTTCAACCGCACTGGCCATACCATCAGTGCGGTAGACATAGGTGCGGTCTTCCGAGGTGGAGAAGGCGCAGTGGTTGCCGTGGCGGTCAAGGGCAACCAGGCTCATCGCGTTGGGCGTGCCCCGCATGATGGGTTGGAGGTCGCCGAAGGCTTCGCGGCAGGCCGTTTCCAGCGTGTAGCCCGCCTTGAGGTAGAGCACCACGCTACGGGCCGTGCCCGCCCGAATTGCCGCCTCGCCCCAGCCGGTGCAGGCGGCGGCACCGTAGCGACTATCGGCGTAGTTGCCCGCCCCGATGATCGACGAGTCGCCCAGGCGGCCAGGGTATTTCCAGGCCCAGCCGCTGGTACTCACGGCGGAGGCGATGTGGCCCGCTGCATCCTGGGCGATAAAGTTTACGGTGCCAGTGGCATGTTCGGGGTCACGGGTCAGCTGGGCCGAGCGTTTGAGCAGCTGAGCCACCAGTTCGGATATGCCCGCCCAGTCTAGCGTGGCGTGGCCTTCAATACCAGCACGCCAGGTCTGCTCGGCCTCCGGCGTGAGCAGGTTTTCGGGCTGCATGCCGATCTCGGCGGCGAAACGGGCCGCCCCTTCCCCTACCAGCAGCACATGGGGCAGCTCCTCCATCACCCGCCGCGCCACGCTGAGGGCGTAGCGGTAGCCCCGCAGCCCGCCTACCGCGCCCGCTCGCAGCGTGCTGCCGTCCATAATCGAGGCGTCCAGTTCCACCTCGCCCAGCAGGTTGGGGTAGCCGCTGTAGCCCACCGAGTGGTCATCCGGGTTATCTTCTACCAGCCGGGTGGCGGCCTCAACCGCATCCAGGGCGCTGCCACCACGGGTCAGCATTTCCCACCCGGCGTCAATTCCTACACTGCCGTTGCTGCTTGCGATGATAATAGGCATGGCGAGTTACGAGTTACGAGTTACGAGTTACGAGTTGCGAGTTACGAGTTGCGAGTTACGAGTTGCGAGTTACGAGTTACGAGTTGCGAGTTGCGAGTTGCGAGTTGCGAATAATGGTGCTCTCAAGCTGTAGGCAAGTATACCGCTTTGTGGCACAATGGTGCAATCTCTCATCGCGTATCACCAATCTCACTATTGTATATGGCGCTGCTAGAACTGAACGACATTACCAAAGCCTACGCCGACGCCCCCGTGCTGCGGGGTGTGAGTCTCGCGGCGGCAGCGGGCGAAATTGTGGCGCTGCTGGGGCCGAGCGGCTGTGGCAAAACCACCCTGCTGCGCATCGTGGCCGGGCTGGAGGCCCCCGAGGGCGGCACAATCGTGTTCGCAGGCCAGGAGATGCAGCATGTGCCCACCCACCAGCGCGGCTTCGGCATGATGTTTCAAGATTACGCCTTGTTTCCCCACCGCAATGTGACCGATAATGTGGCCTTTGGGCTGCGTATGCAACACCAGCCCCGCCCCGCCATCAGCGGTCGCGTCAGCGAGATGCTGGCCCTGGTGGGGCTGGCGGGCTACGAGCGCCGCCGGGTGTACGAGCTTTCTGGCGGTGAACGGCAGCGGGTAGCCCTGGCCCGCGCCCTGGCCCCGCGCCCCCGGTTGCTAATGCTGGATGAGCCGCTGGCCGCGCTTGACCGGGCGCTGCGGGAGCGGCTTCAAGATGAGTTAGGCGCAATCCTGCGGCAGGTGGGCGTGACGAGTCTGTATGTGACCCACGACCAGAGCGAGGCGTTTGCCCTGGCCGACCGGCTGGTGCTGATGAACGCCGGGCAGGTGGTGCAGCAGGGGCCGCCCGAGCAGGTCTACCGGCAACCGGCCAACGCATGGGCGGCCCGCTTTCTGGGGCTGAGCAACCTGGTGGCGGGGGTTGCCCGCGCCGACGGCGGGGTGGACACGGTTCTTGGCAGCTTTGCCATGCGGGCGGGGCCGCCGCTGGCGCTGGGCCAGGCGCTCACCCTGCTGCTCTACCCCGATGCGGCTAGCTCGGCCCCGAACGCCTTGTCTGCCAGCAACGTGATCGAGGGCACGCTGGTGGAAACGCAATTTCGAGGCCGCTTCTACCGGGTGCGGCTGCGCCACGCCAGCGGCCAGGAACTGGCTTTCGAGCTGGACTTACTGCCGGGCAGCGTGGGCGACCATGTGGCTCTGACCGTGCGGCGCGACGGGGTGGTGGGAATTGAGCATTGAGCGTTGAGAATGAAGAAAGAACCGAGAACCGAGAACCGTTGGCAGTTTCCAGTTGGCAGTTAGCAGGCAACTCGTAACTCGTAACTCGTAACTCGTAACGGGCTACACCTCAAACGGCACCCACTGGCCCCGCTCGTCCAGGGTGAGAGGTTTGCCGCCCTCGTCCCATTGCAGCAGCCGCCCACTATGCACAATCAGGGCGGCGCGGGTGCGGGCCACCTTTTCGTCGGTGCTGCTGTCGTTGAGTCCCCAGGCGGCGTAAATCTGGCCGTTGGTGCGGCTGATGGTGCGCTTGTCGCGAAAGCCGAGTTGGGCCGCAATCTGCTCGTTGCTCATGCCCTGTGCCAGCATGCGGGCTACCTGCTGCTCGTTTGGCTCCAACAGCGCCATGGGCGATTGTTCATCTTTGCGGGTCACCTCTTGCACCCGCGCCTCAATCTCCGGCTCAATAAAGCTGCGCCCGCTGACCGCATCACGAATCAGCGGCACAATCAGCTCTGGCAGCAAGTAGGACGATTTGCGCACATAGGCATAGTGGCTGAGAATGCCCGAACGGCGAAACCCACGGTAGTAGCTGTCATCATCCTGAATGGAATAGAACACCACCGGCATGCGGGGGAACTCGCGCCGAATGGCGACGGCGGCCTCGATGCCGTTCATCTGGCCTTCCAGCTGCACATCCATCAGCAGGGCGGCAGGCGGTTCGGCCAGGCACATGCTCAGCGCGGCCTCGCCGCTGCCACAGTGCCCCACCACATGCACCGCGCCCGTGGCGTTTAGCCCTGCCGCCAGGGCCGGACGCAATTTTTCGTTGTCTTCAACCAGGAGGAGTTCGATCATAATTGAGAGTTGAGAGTTGAGAATTGAGAACCGAGAACCGCGAACCGCGAACCGCGAACCGCGAACCGCGAACCGCGAACCGCGAACCGCGAACCGAGAATTGAGAACCAAGAACCAAGAACCGAGAACCAAGAACCGAGAATTGAGAATTGACACTTACGCAGCACGCAGCACGTTTCACGTTTCACGTTTCACGTTTCACGCAACACGCAGCACGTTTCACGTTTCACACATCCCGTGTCTTCCACCAGCGCACCACCACAAACGCCAGCGCCGCGCCCAGCATGTCAAAGCCCAGGTCTTGCACATCGTTCCAGGTGATGCGGCTGTAGCTGAGTTGGAAAAATTCCTGGGTGCAGCCCAACAGCAGCATTATTATGCCATAGAACCAGCGGTGGCGACGCAGGGCGGGAAACAGCCCCAGCAGTGCCGCGCCCATGCTAAAAAAGATCAATACATGGCCTACCCCGTGCATCGCTTCAGTCGGGAAGAGCAAACCAGCCAGCGCCCCGAAGGGAGCAAACACCTCACCCAGCCAGCCGTAGGGAAACAGCCCCAGCAATGCCACCAGGGCCAGGGGCGCAAGGCGGCGCATGCGCAACCAGCGAGATGATGACAACAAAGACGAGTTGGACATACACATCTCCAGAATAGTGCTAAAAGACGGTCTGAACAGGCGCTCACTAAGGCACAAAGGCACAAAGGATCGCAGATGAACGGGATGTTGCGCCCACGTTGCGGCTTTGCGGCCCTTCGACTTCGCGGTTCGTGAGCTTGCCTGCCCTGAGGAATCGAAGGGTCGAACGGCAGGACATGCTTTGCGCGAGAGTCAAAAACGACCTTTTCAGACGGTTTAAGTGACATAACGTGAGTGGCGCTGCACTATGCCCCTAGCATCGCACCTAGCGCCACCAGAAATCAAGCACTCAGGTGCGTCAACCAGGCGCTTCAAGTCGTCGCCGATGACTCAGCAGCAGGTGTAGGATGGCAGTTGAGCATTGAGAGAACCGAGAACTAGGTGTGATGTGTCCTGCGTACTACGTAATGCGTAATGAGCATTGAGACCACATAGAGACAACAATGCTATGTTACGCTGTTCGCAGTTCGAGTCTTTGTCACCTTGTCATCTTGTCTGCACCTGCCAGCTGCGAACTCTTCGACAGGCCCTCGACAAGCTCCCCTTCGTCAAGCTCAGGAGCCGGGGAGCCTTAGGGCAGGCTGGCGACAGTCAACTGCCAACTGCCAACCGCCAACTGCCAATCTCTAATCTCAGGAGGCAACATGAAGGTCAAAATGATCTTCAAACAGAGCGAAATAAGCTCCAAGTCTTGATGCTTGAAGCAAATGCAGAATTTTTAGTGGAACTAACAGACTACTTTCCAGGGAGCCAGCGATGATTAGTGATTTGTTGATTCTTGCAGTCTTACTCGTTGGGTTTGCATTTCTAGCAGCACAAAAAATTTATTCGAGCCTGTCGCCATCTGAAGCAGTGATGTTCATAACATCACTGTTATCGATTGCGCTTATGTCATTAATCAT
>JALONX010000351.1 GCA_025454695.1 Chloroflexaceae bacterium | reverse complement strand
CGCCCTGCTTGGTGATTGAGATATCATCCCGTTCCACCCGCCGTGAGGATTTAGGAAAAAAGAAGTTTAAGTATGCTGAGTTGGGGGTTGAGGAATATATCCTCTTTGATCCTTTAAGCGAATATCTCAAACCACCACTGCAAGGCTTTCGGCTTGAGGGTGATGCCTATGTGCCAATCCAGCCCGATGCTCAGGGTGGTTTGTTGCTTACCACGTTGAACTTGCGTCTGCTGCGTGAGCAGCGCATGCTCTCGATGTTTGATGCTGCGACTGGGGAGCGTTTATTGCGTCCAGACGATGTAGCTGAGGCTCACCGCGCTGAAGCAGCCGCCCGCCGCGCTGCGGAAACGGCCCGGCGCGAAGAAGCAGCCGCCCGCCGCGCTGCCGAAGCACGTGCAAGTACATTAGAAGCTGAACTGGCCCAACTACGGGCTGAACTCCAACGTTTGCGCGGTTCCGAGGATGTGTGATAAAGGAGTCCTACCATGGCCGAGTACGTACTGGACAAGGGCAAGGTGCATCACAAGTGGGACAACAGTCTGCCGCCGGTGTTGGAGGTTGAGTCGGGCGATGTGGTGCATTGCGAAACCCGCGACGTGACTAACGACCAGGTGACGCCGGGTTGCTCCGCCGATGTGCTGGGCAAGCTCGACTTCAGCCAGCTCTACCCGCTGGCCGGGCCGATCTATGTCAAGGGGGCGCAACCGGGCGACATTTTGGAAATCGAAATTCTCAAGATGCAAACGCTGGATTGGGGCTGGACGGGCCTCATCCCCGGCCTGGGGCTGCTGCCGGAGGACTTCACTTCGCCCTACCTGCGCCACTTCGACCTGACCAACGGCGAAACTGCGCCCCTGCGCGACGACATTCACATCCCCATTCAGCCTTTCTGCGGCACCATGGGCGTGGCCCTGGATGAGCCGGGTGCCCACGATGTGCTGCCCTGTGGCAAAGGCGGCGGCAACATTGACACGCGCCACCTCAACGTTGGCGCAAAGCTCTACCTGCCGGTGTTTGTGCCCGGCGGCATGTTCTCTGCAGGCGACTGCCATGCGGCCCAGGGCGACGGCGAGGTTTGCGTCACCGGCATCGAGTGCCCCATGCAGTTTTCGCTGCGCTTCAGCCTGGTGCAGGGCCGTTCGCTGCGCCCCTGGAGCTACCAGTTCTACACCGCCCCCGGCCCCATTCAGCCGAAGTACGACGCCAACGGCTACTTCGTCACCACCGCCATCGGCCCCGACTTGATGACTAACTCTAAAAACGCCGTCCGTGACATGATTGCCTGGCTGGGCCGCGAGAAGGGCCTGAGTCCCGAAGACGCCTATGTGCTATGCAGCCTCGCCGCCGATTTGCGTATCAGCCAGATTGTGGATGCGCCAAACTGGTGCGTTTCCTGCTACCTCGCGTTAAGCGTGTTTCGGTAGAAAAGAAACGAAAATCGTGCAGCGTGAAACGTCTTTTGGCACGTTTCACGCTGCACGTTTATACGAATACGGGCTTGCTGGATTCTAGCTACTTCTTGCCCCGCGCCTTGTCCCAGGCGTAGCGCACGCTGTCCTTGAACTGCTCCCAGGTGCCGGGGTTGTGGGTTTCCCAGTCCCGACGGGCGTCACTCTCAATCACCGACCAGTCCTTGCCCCGGTAGCGGTCGCTGCTAGCCAGGCTGTGGCCGTAGCGGAACACCGGGCTGTATTCGTCGTAGCTGTAACCGCTGCTGGCGTAGTTCGTCGTGAAGTAGCTGCGGAAATCGCTGTCGTAGCTGCTGAAATCGCTTCCGCTCATGCTGCCAGTGCTGGCTGCACCCACGGTGCCGCTGCTTGACTGATCGACCTCAACATCAGTGCGGCGCACCGTGTCGCGCACGGTCTCGGTGCGTTCGCTCACCTGTTTGCCCACATGCACCTCTTCGATCACGCGGGCAGTCTTGGCAACAACCGCTTCCTCGTCCCGCTCGCTGATCTCAAACTTCTGCTCCTTGAGCGCGGCGTCGAGTTCGGCCTGGCTCACCGGGCGGTTCACCGGGCGGCGCTCCACATGCACCGTTTCTTCGCGCAGACTCACCTGCTGTTCCACCGGCTGCTCCACCACCCGGCTGTAGACGCGCAGCCGTCCCCGCTCTACTTCGCGCTTGCCAACCTGCAACTCCTCTTCTACCACCGGAATGACATAATCATCCTGGTTGTAGTCCCGCAGATTCACCTCTGCGCCACTCTGACGATATTGGGTCGCCCGGTCATCCACATGCACAATGTTGTAGCGCGAAAGAATGCGTGCAGCTTCGCTGGCCCGCCCATCAGCACAACGCACAATCACCAGGTGGCCGCCGTGTTTTAAGCCCTCGCGGTAGAAGGCCATATCGCTGGCGGGCACATCCTCCGCCATCTGGTCAACCAGCTTCGTCCCTTTCGACGCATCAGAGGTGAACGAAATTTCGTTGTTGTCAAAGCCGTTGCTCTTCAGATCATCCACAGCGCGCTGCGCCTCAGCACGGTCATCAAACAAACCGACTACGGTTTTCATGGTGCCTCTCCTTCATGTGGCTCCAAGTTTCCTTCAAGCCGCCAGCCTATGTTTCCCTCACACTAGCCAACGGTTGCGCCAGCATGTTTAGCAATAGCCGTGCCGCTTGTGTCACAATTTGAGCGGGAATTTCCTGACAAGAGTGTTGGAAGATCACATTGGCGGCGTGGGGGCCGCCAACCATGTCCTGCCGCCCTCGCCTGGCGTAGCATTGCAAGGGGGCGGATCTGAGACCGTGCCCCTACAACTATGATATGCGTTGTGATTTGTGGTTCTCGGTTCCCTTCGGCTTCGCTCAGGGCAGGCCCGGTTCTCGGTGCTTAATTTTCGCCCCCGCTACCGTTTTTTGAACATATCAAACAAGCTGGAGGTTTGAGGTTCAGGTGGAGTAGTTGGGGCTGCTGGTGGTGGCGTGGGATCAGGCGTGGGTGGGGCTGCGGGCGGTGGGTTGTTGAAGCGGTCGAAGAGGCTACTGGTAGGAGCGGGGGTATCGCTCTGCACGTTGGTCTGAAAAGCGTTGCCATTGGTGGGCAGCGAGTCAGGCAGGGCCACCGGCGGCATGCGTTTTTTGGAAGTTCCGCCATATTTGCTGCTCAAGCGGTTGTCGGCGGCGTCCGCCAGCGCGAGGGCATCGTGGATGTAGCGCCCCACCGTTGTTTCGGTCGCGTCGTCGGCGTGCAGCAAGGCCACCACGAAAATGTCGTTGCCAGCCAGGCTGAAGCTGCCCCGGTAGGCCAGGTCGTGGTTCAATTCCAGCAGTTCGCGCATCAGCGGCACAATCAGGTCGCCATCGGCAGGAAGCGGCAGCACGTGGGCTTCAACGCGCATGTACCAGGTTTCGTTCAGTTCCACTGCTGTGGCGCGGCCAGCTACCGAACCCATGCCAAAATGGCGCCAGCCCTGCTCATCGGTGGTGATATTTTCCAGGCCGACTGAGTTGAGAAAACGGTCAATCAGTGCGGTGATGGCGATGTTGCGCTCAGGCTGTTCATGCGTCATTGGCAGGTTCCTCACTGGGGAACTGGAAGCCACAGTTGCGGCAAAACCAGAGTCCACCGTGTTGGTCGTTGTGGCCGCAAGCCGGGCAAAAGGTTGCTTGCAAGCATGCAGTTCGGCCCAATTGCGCTGCGGTGTGCAAATCTTCAGTCAGGTAATCAATCGGGATAGCGAACTTGGCGGCGCTGATGTTGCCCAACCCCCAGACATTGATGCCAACCACGCCACCCTCGGCGATCAGCGGGCCGCCGGAGTTGCCGTGGTCAATGTCGGCATTGGTCTGAATGCATTCGATCTGGCGGTAGCGTTGGGCCGGGTTGCTCACAATTCCCGCCGAGACGGTGTTGCTGAGCCCGGAAGGGCAGCCAATCGCCAGCACCGTCTGGGCAAAACGCAGGCTCTTGGGGGTGCCAAGGGGCAACCAGGGAAACGGCCCGCCCTCTTCCAGCCAGAGCAACGCAAAATCGAGCTGGCGATGGGCGCGAAATACAGTGCCATCCAGCACAACATCATTGATCGTCCCGGCGTTCAGGCGCACTTTCACATGGCGCTGCACCTGGCCATCATGTTCGACTACATGTTGGGCAGTGACTACCAGGCCAGCGGGTTGCACAATAAAGCCTGAGCCAACCCCACGCTCGGTGAACACTTCCACCGTTGCAGAAACAGCCTTTGTTGCAATGTCAGAAAGATCGAGAGGAGCCATGGTATGATGGAAGTTGAGAATTGAGAGCTGAGCGTTGAGAATTGAAAACTATCTATGTTCCCGTCCGCCTGGCAAAGTATAGCATACTTATGTGACGAAAACTGACACAGCGATGCGGTTTATTCGCAGCTGAGGCGGATGAGGGGAGATTGAACGTATAGGCACGCATACCCTTCCGATTGCTTCTCCTCTGTGTTCTCTGTACCTCTGTGGCAGGTACTTGGAGGTTGGAATGAGCGATTCACATGATGAACTGGAGGCCGACTACAGAAAGCATGGTCTGGCCAATCGGGTTGGTTTTGGCACGCGCCCTGCCCTACTGGTGATTGATTTTGTGCAGGCCTACACCACGCCTGGTTCGCCGCTGTATGCTGCGCCGGGCGTGCCAGACGCTGTGCATGCCAGTGTTCCCTTGCTGGCCCTTTCCCGCGAAAAGGCTATACCTATCATCTATACCACGGTGGCCTATGCAAAAGATGGGCGCGACGGCGGCATGTTCGTGAAGAAGGTTCCGGCGTTGTTGCAACTCACCCATGATTCGCCGTTGGCCCAGATTGTGACCGAGTTGACGCCACGCGAGGACGAGTTGGTCGTGGAAAAGAAGTATGCCAGCGCTTTTTTCGGGACTCATATCGCCGCTACACTCACCGCCATGGGCGTGGACACTGTTATCTTGGTAGGCTGCTCCACCAGCGGCTGTATTCGCGCCAGCGCGGTGGATGGCATGCAGTATGGCTTTCGGGTGATTGTGCCACGGGAGTGCGTGGGCGACCGTGCGCCGGGGCCTCACGAGGCGAATCTCTTCGACATCAATGGCAAGTATGGCGACGTGGTGAGCCTCAACGAAGTGCTGGCCTACCTGCAAAGATAATACCTGTTTGCGCAAAGCCGCAAAGGCACAACGTATTCTAGTTGTGAATTCTTCTGCTTTCCTTTGCGGGCTTTGTGCCTTTGCGAGAGCTTTTTATGACTTTTCGTGCAAGTGCAACATGGAAGGGTGAAATTCCTGTGCTGTTTGCACAAAATCTCGTGCATGGCGTTTGACAAAGTGCCGTAGCAATGGTACACTTCCTAATCGTTGTGCGGCAACGCACGACTTGCTGTGTAAAGTAGTAGTTTAGGTCCATCTAAGGCGTGGCACAGAGCTGCGACCAGATTTCGGGCCGGTACATTTTTTTTGTCAGAAGCTGGTCGCTTCATGAGCAACAGGAAGCAAGATGCCCACGATTAATCAATTGGTGCGCAAACCGCGCCGCCCGGTGGTGAAGAAGACGAAGGCACCGGCCCTGCGCTTCACCTACAACTCGCTCAAAGGCAAGCTCACCCGTGGCCCAGGCTCGCCCCAGAAGCGTGGCGTATGCACCAAGGTCTACACGGTGACGCCGAAGAAGCCGAACTCTGCTCTGCGCAAGGTTGCGCGTGTGCGCCTGTCGAATCAGGTGGAAGTGACGGCCTACATCCCTGGTGAAGGCCACAACCTGCAGGAACACTCGGTGGTGCTGATCCGTGGTGGTCGTGTGAAAGACCTACCAGGTGTGCGCTACCACATTGTGCGCGGCACCCTGGATACGCAGGGCGTCAACGGGCGCAAACAGGGTCGCTCGAAGTATGGCACGAAGAAGGCTGGCGTTCCGGCGGCGAAGAAGCGCTAACCGGGCCTGAGCAGAAACTGAGGAGCTACGATGTCACGCCGAGGAACTATTCAGAAACGTGTTATTGCGCCCGATGCCCGCTTTGACAGCGTGCTGGTGCAGAAGTTTATTAATAAGGTGATGGAGCGGGGCAAAAAGAGCGTCGCTGAGCGCGTTGTGTATACCGCAATTGACATTGCCGCCGACCGCCTGAAGAAGGGGCCGCTAGAGGTGTTTGAGCAGGCCCTGCGCAACGCTGGCCCTGCGATTGAAGTGCGTCCCAAGCGCGTTGGTGGTGCCACCTACCAGGTGCCGGTTGAGGTTAAATCGGATCGGCGCATGGCGCTGGCGATGCGCTGGCTGCTCATTTCGGCTCGGGGCCGCAGCGGTAGGCCGATGGCTGACCGCCTGGCGACTGAGATTGTGGACGCTTACAATAACACCGGCAGCACCATCAAGCGCAAGGACGACGTGCATAAGATGGCCGAGGCCAACCGTGCCTTCGCCCATTATGGTCGGATGTAAAGCGTTTTAGCGGCATGGTGATGCTCCCTCAGTAGTCAGTGGCGACCAGCGGGGAATTGAAGAGAAACAAAAGTTATTGGCAACCGGGCGGGTGTTTCCCGCCTG
>JALONX010000350.1 GCA_025454695.1 Chloroflexaceae bacterium | reverse complement strand
ACCCAGATGGGGATGCGTGTGCAGCTAGACAACTGGCGCTAGGGAAGAATGCCGACGGACGGCTGGAGGTGGTCTCCATCGGCGCTGACAACAAGCTCTACCACATCTGGCAAGCCACGCCCAATGGGAGCTGGACGACCAGCTACGTGTTGAACGGCTAGCGGAATGAGATGATAGGTGGTGATGTTAACGTGCTGGCTGCATGCGATTGGCGCTCGCATGCAGCCAGCACGACGATTTCCGTAGACAATTAATTCTACAGACAGGCAGACTATCCAGCGCCTGATGTTGTAGGCAACATGAGCCACTGCAAAACGGCCATCAGCGAACTCACCACCGGGCAGCAGCCAGTGAACCTCGGCGACCAGCATCGTGTGCCCATCCACCAGTTGCCAACCCGACACCAGTGTCGTCGAGCGCACATGCTCGCAGGTCTCGCCATCAATAAATTCACCCCATAGCCTATGCACCCTCCCGCAACCTGGCAGGTTTGGCACCGCACATGTGGCAAAACGGGTATCCCAACTCCTGACGAGGGTCGTGCCTGGTCACAGGGCGAGGCGGGCTATGACCCCGACATTGCCCTGACCACCAGGCCAGGGCCAAAACTCCCCACCCGGTCAGCGTATGCCCTCACCCATGGCAGCGTGCGTACCTATCCTATGCTGACCTATGCTAGAGCCAGAAGATAGCCATTTTACTGGTGTACCTCCGTGCTGGGGGCGCGGGCACAATGGGAAAGAGGCGTAAGATGAAACGCTACGATGGACGGATGCTCCTTGGGGTTGGCCTCATGCTGCTGGGGGCGCTGCTACTGTTGCAAACCGTTGGCATTATACCGGTATTGCCCAACCTGATCTGGGCCGCCATCAGCGCTGGTGGGGGCGTCCTGTTTCTGGGGGTCTTTCTGCGCGACCATCGCCACTGGTGGGGTCTCATTCCTGGCTTCATCCTACTCGGCCTGGGCATAACCATCGGGCTGGAGGATATGGGCGACTGGGGCGATACCTTTGGCGGCATGGTCTTCCTGAGCATGATGGGCCTGGGCTTCTGGGCCGTCTACTTCACCAAAACTCAGCGCTGGTGGGCCATTATTCCCGGCGGTGTCCTGGTGACCTTGGGGTTCGTGGCGGGTCTCGCGGAAACCATCGCGGATGCTGAAATCGGCTGGGTGTTTTTCCTGGGCATGGCAGCCACCTTTGGCCTGGTGGCGGTGGCACCTACACCACAGGGTCAGCAGCGTTGGGCGTTCTATCCGGCGGCAGGGCTGCTGGTGCTGGCATTGGTCACCATGGCGTCTGTGGGTTCCTGGCTCAATCTGCTCTGGCCGCTGGTGCTGATTGGGGTGGGACTCACGCTGGCGTTTCGGGCCATGCGCTCGGTCAAGCTACCCACGGCGAGCTTCCCGCCCACCGTGCGCTCCAGCCAGCCGCCGCCCTCGGCTGAAAGCCTCGACGACCTGCGCACAACGGTGCCACTAGTGAAAAAGCAGGTTGGCGGCAGTGCCATGGCCAAACCAGCACAAAAAGAAGAGGAAACCGTATGAACACCCGACTAATGCGCAGTCCTGCAGATAGAGTGATTGCCGGGGTCTGTGGTGGGCTAGCGACCTACCTGGGCCTGGACTCGACCCTGGTGCGGCTCTTTTTTGTGCTGCTGGTGCTCGGTGGGGGCAGTGGTGTGCTGATCTACCTAGTGCTCTGGCTGATTATGCCCGAAGCTGCACCCGGCACACCGCCACCCGCTGAGACAGGCGAGCTACCATCGCCGCTTGATGTGGCAGTGCCGCCGCCCCGACCAACGGGAAAAGAGCATCGCTCGATGCTGCTCTGGATTGGGACTGGCCTGATCCTCATTGGACTGGCCAATCTGGGGGCTATGGTTCCCATGTACCGTGTGCCGGGGATCACACCCGGTGTAGTGTGGCCCCTGCTGCTGATTCTTGCGGGTGCAGCCCTGTTGCTGCGGCGTATGGGAGGAGGTGTGCGATGACAACGCCAGAATTGGCCCCGCAGCTCCCAGCTGAAACACCCCAGGGGCGGAGTTTCACCGGGCCGGTGCTGCTGATTAGCCTTGGGATTGTGCTGTTACTCCAGACTCTGGGCTTCTTGCCCTGGGGTCTCTGGTATAGCGTGCTGCGGCTCTGGCCGCTGCTGCTGGTGATGGTCGGCGTGGAGATATTGCTGGGACGTTCGCGCATAGGTGCCGGGCTGGCTCTGGTGGTGAATCTGGTCATTTTAGCCCTGGCCATCTGGTGGGTAAGCATGTGGTTTGTCCCGGTGGACACCATGCAAACCACCAGCATTAACCAGGGACTCAATGGAGCAAACCGAGCCACCATCCAACTCAGCATGGCCATTGGCCAGCTCGATCTGGGCGCACAAACAACGCCTGCCGGATTGATTGATGGCCAGGCGACCGGGTTTAGCAATGAACGACTTGACCAGAGTTTCAACCTCACCAATGGCGTGGCCACCTACCATTTGCGTAATACTGACGAGCAGGACTGGCAGCTGCCCTTCACCAGCCGTGATGGTGACCAATTGCGCTGGACGTTACGGCTCAACCCTACCATCCCCCTTGATGTACAGGTGCAAACGGGGGCAGGGCGAAACCAGCTTGATCTGCGACAGCTCCAACTGACACATGTGAGTGTCAACACCGGCGTTGGCGAAACCAATCTGCTGCTCCCCACCCAGGGAACCTTCACCGTTGACGTCAACGGCGGTATTGGCAGCACGACGATCACCATCCCGGTAAGCCTGGCAGCCCAGATCGAGGCCCGACCCGGCCTGGGTGACGTGGTAGTTGATGGGGCCTTTACACAGCATGATCACACCTACACCACCGCAGGCTACGAAACGGCGCTGAGTCGTGTCTACCTCACTGTGAAAGGTGGAATTGGCCAGATTCGCCTGGTGCAAGTGGGCGGGCGGTAAGCGATGGCGACGAGAGACTGGAGATTGGAGATTGGAGATAAGCCACATAGACAGGTTACTGCCGGGCTTTAATCTCTATCCTGCAATCCCTGTGCGCTCTGTGTCCTTGTGTGAGAGGCGGCTCACTGCACGGGCAAGTTTGCCAACGAATGCCCCTTGTGTGTCAGCCAGGGTGCAGCGTTACAAGAGTCGCGCCCTGGTGTGTGCTGAGGGGTTAGCCCAGTGCTAGCCCTTCTTCGTTGCTACGGAACCTACTTCACTCATTCCCCTTTCTAACTTGTGGCTGGCCAGCCCGGCCACCGCCAGCGAATACGATAGCTGGGAGTATAGCAGTATTGAAAGACTTTTTCAAGTATCAGTTTGGGGGCAAAAAAAAGACTCCAGCATGCGTGCTGGAGTCTCGTCTGTGGGGTTGTGGAAGTGGTGCTAGGGCGTCTTACGCGGTCGTCCGCTGCGTGGTCGAGGGGGCCAGATAGAACGGCCCTGTTTCTGCCCGATGGTGTCGGCCAATGCCTTAGCAAAGGCGATGTCACCTTCATCCACCAGGTCATCAATTGCCGTGATACGCCCCTCTACTCGCCAGCGCCATACAGTGGCAGTATCAAAACCATACTTCACGGCGGCGCTGTTGGCCGTGATGAGGTTCCCGGCCACCGCTGCCCGCGCCTGGTGCAGCCGGGCGGCGATCTGCTTCGCCTCATCAGCGTCACAGGTGTCTAACACCGCATTGCTGCTGATGACCCCATAGCGGGCCAGGTGCCGAAGCAGCGGCTCGGTGAGTTGGGTTTGGGTCGCAACGTCAGCGTAACTCATCTGGTGCATCCTGGTGATCTCTCCAATCCGTGGATGCAGTATATCACGGCCATGTGTCATCGGCTGTCATTCCTGAGATGGGGCTAGTTCAATTTCTCCGGGCTGGCGTAGGGCGCAAACAGCCATAGGGGTACCGTAGGTACCCCCGGCCACCCACACACGCGCAGAAGCCTTCCTATTGCGTGGTGTAAGCTTTTTGTTGTGTGGTCAGGGTGAAAGGATTTGAACCTTGAACCCGCAAAACTGGTGGAGATGGGGGGAGTCGAACCCCCGTCCAGAAAATTCGATCGCAGATATACTACAAGCTTACTCTAGTGTTTATAGCTCGCCCGCAGCCACACCCTAGAGAAAGCGGCCTTTGGGCAAACCCACTTGTCTTAACCCGGCGCTAGCAGGTGGTTACGCCAGGAGCACCCGACTTGCTGACGCCTGACCCTGCACCATCGGGGGAGTGCAGAGGGGCGCGCTACTTAATTAAGCAGCGAGGGCCAGCCGAGGCTGAGCCCAGGTGTTCTTGTTGGCAGTTAAATGCCGTGCCCCTTTAACGAGACTGGGCGGCTCGGCTTGCAATCTACGACTGTCCTTCCCTGTCGAAACCAGGCATCCCCAATACGTACCTAACATTATAGCAAACAAAGGGCCAGAGTCAATTAGAATTGTGTAAAAGATCACGCAGTTATGTTACTACCGTGCTTTCACGCACCACCAATTTTGGGAGTGTTTGGCGCACCAGCGGCGCTTGCTGGCGTAAAAATTTCAGCAGCACGTCGTTAAACACTTCGGCTTCGTCCAAAAAGGGAAAGTGGCGGCTGGTGGGCAGGCACACCGTTTCAGCCAGGGATACTTGGTCGAAGAGGTTCAACTGGTTGGGCTTCACAATATCATCCCGTCCGCCATGCACAATCAGGGCGGGCACCTGCAACTGCTTTAGCTCTGGTCGCAAGTCGGTGCGCCACATGGAACTCACTGCCCGCCGCAGCGACTGGGCGCTTGATTTCTCGCTGTCGTCCAGCACCTCATGCACGGCGGGGTCGTTGGTTTCGCCGAGGAAGAAGTTGAAGAGACTGCGCCGCAACCAGGGCAGGCGCACAAACAGGTCGGCTAGCAGCGGGCGATCAGTAAGCTTAAGGAGCCACGACAGCGACTCGCCGGTGATGGGCGCGCCCACGGTGGCCACGCGCTGAATGCGCTGCGGGTGGTTGATGGCTGTTTTCAACGCCACCATGCCGCCCATCGAATGGCCCACCAGCGACACTTTTTCGATGCCAAGGGCATCAAGAAAACGAATCACCTGGTCGGAATAGTTTTGAATACTTTCGGGAGTACGTTTGCGACGCGACTCACCAAAGCCATAGAAATCGAAAGAGTAGGTGCGGAAGTGGTCAGATACCACTTCCATGGTGGGAAACCAGTAGCGCCAGCTTCCCAACCACCCATGGAGAAAGACTACCGGCCGTCCGCGCCCAAAGACTTCGTAGTGAACGACTTGATTTTCGATGACAACAATGCTCATAGGTATGGCTTTCTGAGCGTGGGAGTAGGATAACTATCTTAGCATACCTGAGCGGGCAAATGGTGCATACCTGTTTGGGTCACTTGAAGAAGTGACGAACAGCGCCGTCGCTCATATATGCAAACGGCAAGCGGGGCCGATTTTGCACATCACGATACAGATTGGTTGGGGATGGAGCAGTGTTGTTATTCATGTAACCTTGTATCTCCCCTGGAGCTTCGTTTGCACTAATCGGTGCTGGCGCTGGTGCGGGTGCGCAGCCCTGAAATGCTGTTCTCACGTTCGTTGAGCGAGCGCCGTAGCCGCCACTGCAGGGTAGCAATATCTTCCGAAATGCTGCGTAGGTGCTGCATCTCCTGGTCGAGTTCTTCCAGGAGGGTGCTGGCGTGCAGTGTCACAGCTGCTCCCGCCCGGTCGTTGCTGAGATCGCCCACCCGCTGCTGAATGGCGGCGAGCAAACTCAGCAGATAAGCCCAGGACTCATTATCCTGCTCGGTTTGCACCCGTGTGGTGCCGGTGCGCGTGTTGAGCCAGCCCTGAATTTGCGACTGCATGCTGCTGATGCGGCTTTCCAATTGCCGCAGCATCGCCGGGTCGGGGGCAGGGGTGCGGGTCTCCCCGCTGGTGAGTTGTGGGCGGTGGCTGACCGTGAGCGTCTGTTCTAACTGTTCCTGCAACTGGGCAATAGAAGTGCCAAGCTGGTTCTGGCGCAACATCACTGCTTCTTGCTCATTTAACATGTCAAGGAGCATTTCCCGTAGTTTTGCCGATTCTTTGGCCGTGTGCAGGGCCTGCTGTTGCAGCAGGTGGGGCACAAACCAGAGTAAGAGGGCCAGTAACGTTACCACCGCGATGCCGAGTGCGACGAAGAGTGCAATCATGTTTTCCTCCTATTTACTACCTACGATTATAGTGAGCAGGAGGAGGGCTGGTCAAAGGGTGTGGATGACATGTGGATTACACCGTTGTTATTGCCAGGTTTGCGTTTTGCCCATGGGCGTGTTAGAATCAATAGCAAGTCGTAGCCAATCTCACCCATCCAATTCATGCCAGAACCAACTGTCTCGAACGAACGTAGCCCCCGTATCCCCGGTTTTGATGCTGAGGCCACTCCCGTGCTTGGGATTGGCCTGGGTCTGACGGGCCTGGCCCTGGGCCTGCGCCCGCGCCTGGCCGCTGTGCCGCTGGCCCTTACGGCGCTGGCTGCCCTGCTCTACCGCGACCCGGAGCGCAATACGCCCCAGGATGCCGATGCGATTTTTGCGGCTGCTGATGGCACCATTATGCGGATTGACGAGATTTATGAGCATCGCTTTTTGCATACCGACTCGTTGCGGATTGCTGTGGCCCAGGCTCCCTGGGATGTATCGGTGAACCGCAGCCCGGCCAGCGGTGAGGTGCGCTACGTGGAGCATGTGCCCGGCGAGTATCGCCCGGTGTGGGATGCGGAAGCAGCCGAGCGCAACACTCGTACCTACATTGGTATTGCTACCGCCTGGGGGCCAATGCTTATCACCCAGATCGCCGGGCCACTGGCACGCAAAATCACCTGCAATGTGCAACGGGGCGACCGGGTAGAGGCGGGCGAGCGCATCGGGCGGGTGCGTTTTGGTGCCCGTGTGGATCTGATTGTGCAGCGTGACACGGTGCAGTCGCTGTTGAAGGTAGGCCAGCACCTGGCGGCGGGCGTCACGCGCATCGCCAGTGCGACGCCACTCTAGTACATTTACGATTTTGGAAATTGGATTTTAGATTGCCGAACATCGCATCCTCATGCGGTTGGCGCTATCCGCAAAGCCAGGATGGTTGTTCGAACTTGCACCGTGCGGGTGTGTATGGAATCCTCTCCCAATGGCCCCGGAAGCCCCTACCAGTCGCTGGTTGAAGCCGACACCACCCCCGGCCTGAGTCTACCACCTGAGTTCCAGAGCATCTACGGCGGTAACTGGCTGATTCCCCCGCCAACCGAGCGGCCCTACGTCTATACTAATTTTGTGGTCTCCTACGATGGGCGCACCTCGTTTAACGAGCCGGGCCACGAGGGCGGCGGCGACATTAGCCGCCACGTTCCCCACGACACATGGCTGATGGGCCTGTTGCGTGCGCGGGCCGATGCCATCATCACCGGCGCGACCACGCTGAAGCATTCGCCGGGCCACGTGTGGACGGCGGAGCATGTGTTTCCTGCCGATGCGGCGGCGTTTAGCGCGTTGCGGGTAGCGGAAGGGCGGCAACCGTTGCCACTGCTGGTGCTGCTCACTAGAACCGGTGCGATTGACTCTGACGCAGCGGCGCTGGCAGTGCCCGGCCAGCAAGTGTTGATTGCAACCACGGCCAGTGGGGCGGCAGCGGCACGGGCGGTTCTGGGTGAGCGGCCCAATCTCCACTACAGTGTGACAGCTGGCGACGAAATTGACATGGCGGCGTTGCTGCGGGAACTGCGTCAGCGCTACGGCGTGGCCTCGCTGCTGAGCGAGGGTGGCGCACGGCTCTACGGCTTGCTGCTGCGGGAAGGGCTGCTGGACGACGCCTTTACCACCCTTAGCCCGGTGGTGGTGGGCAACCCCGCCCCGCCTGCGCCACCCCGCACCGGCCTGATTGAAGGCGTGGCCTTTAGCCCGATGCAGCCACCGCTGGTGCGCTTGCTGGCCCTGCGGCGGGCGGAGGATTATCTTTTCATGCGCGTGCGCTACGGGTAGATTGTAGATAATTAAACGGCGCACGGGCAAGGAAATGAAGGAAATAAAGGGAATGAGCACACGGTAGACAGAACTAGTTCCCTTATTTCCTGTATTCCAGGCTTTGCGGCTTTGTGGCTTTGCGAGAGATTTTTTGCGTTCTTGTCCAGGAGCACTACGATGAGCCGTGACCAGATTCTCAATTCCATCAGAGCCGGGCTGGCGAAGAACCGCCCCTGGCTGGAGGTTGAGGCGGCGAAAGCGCCCCACACACCGCCACCCTTTGTTCACCCACAGGAAGATGATCTACCAGCCCAGTTCGCCAATGAGTTGGGCAAGCTTGCTGGAAAGGCTTACCGAGCCGAGGATGACGAGGCGGCGCTAGAAATTATCGCTGGGATTGTGCATAAAAAAGGGGCTACCAGCGCCATCACCTGGGAACTGTCCAGCATCAACCTGCCGGGCCTGGCGGAACTGCTGCGCGAGGCCGGGGTGAGTCTGCTCGACAGCCAGGTGAGCGGCATGGACGGGGCACGCAAGGAGCGGCTGCAAACCCTGGAACCAGCCCTTGTCTGCATTTCCGGCGCGGACGTGGGGATTGCCGAGAGCGGTTCGCTGCTGCTGCGCCACGCCCCTGGCAAACCGCGCCTGGCCTCGCTGCTGGCCCCGGCCCACATCGCTGTGCTGCGCGAGTCGCAGCTGGTGCGGGGGCTGGGCGAGGCGCTGGCTCTGGTGCGGCAGCGCCACGGCGACGACATCTTCGACACCACTAGCAACATCACCCTCATCACCGGCCCTTCGCGCACCGCCGATATTGAAATGACCCTTTCCCTTGGCATCCACGGCCCGCCCGAAATCCACGTCGTGCTGATTGGCGACCAGCGGTAAACGCAAAGGTGCAGTGGCGCAACGACACAAGGGAGCGCAACAACATCATGTGGCGCTCCTTTCGTGATCATCGAACAACGTCATTATCGCTCTCGGTTTCCCGATTTCGGCCCGTGCTATAATCATGCTGTGGCCGTAAATTCCTCGCACAACGGCACAAAGCCACAACAATTGGAGCAACACGCACACGTGCGACTCCTTTGCGCCTTTGCGGCTTTGCGAGAGCCAGAGTCTGAGGCGCAGCGAATCGCGCCGCTACAGGACATCTATGCAGCTCTACAACTCGCTCACCGCCAGCAAAGGTGAGTTTGTCGTGCCCACCGACCGCCCGGTGACGCTGTACGTCTGTGGGGTGACGCCCTACGATACCACCCACATCGGCCATGCCCGCACGTTTATGACTTTCGACCTGCTGGTTCGCACGTTGCGCTGGCAGGGTGGCGATGTTCGCTACTGCCAGAATGTCACCGATGTGGACGACCCGCTATTTGAGCGGGCCAGGCGCGACGGGGTGGATTGGCGCGACCTGACAGAGAACCAGGTGCGGCAGCTGGTGGCTGATTGTGATGGGTTGAATATCATCAGGCCGACCTTTTTCCCCCGCGCCAGCCAGGAGATTGACGGGATGATCCCGATCATCCAGCGGCTGGTGGAGCTGGGCCACGCCTACGAGCGGGAGGGCAATGTCTACTTCAGTGTGCGCAGCGACCCCAACTTTGGCGCAATGGCCCGCATGGGCTACGACGACCTGCTGGCGACGGCCAACCAGCGCGGCAACAACCCCAACGACCCGCTCAAGCGCGACCCGCTGGATTTTGTGCTGTGGCAGACGGGCAAGCCCGGCGACCCAAGTTGGGAAAGCCCCTGGGGCATGGGCCGCCCCGGCTGGCATATCGAATGCAGCGCGATGGCCACCCGCTACCTTGGCCCACAGCTCGATATTCACGGCGGCGGGCGCGACTTGCTCTTTCCCCACCACCCATGTGAAATCGCCCAGACTGAGCCGGTGACGGGGGTGAAGCCCTTTGCTCACGTCTGGATGCATGCCGGGCTGGTCTGGCTCGATGGTGAGAAGATGAGCAAATCGCTGGGCAACCTGGTCTTCGCCCGCGATGCGCTCAAGGAGCATGGCCCCAACATCCTGCGCTGGTACCTGCTGACGACGCCCTATCGGGAGGAGTTCTTCTACGAGCGGGCCGAGGTGAGCCGCACGCGGGAGCCGCTGGGCCTGGTGGAAGGGGCGCTCGCCGCAACTAGTGGCAGTGGCACACCGCTGGAGGTGAGCCGCCAGCGCGATGCTTTCGCCGCCGCGCTCAACGATGACTTGAACACGCCGCTGGCCCTGGCCCACATACTTGAACTGAGTCGTGCCATCCTCGCCGCCAGCGACGACGCCCGCGACATCAGCACGGCCCAGGCCACCCTGCGAGAGGTCACGGGGGTGTTGGGGCTTCAATTATAGAAAGAACCAGGAACCAGGAACCGAGAACCGCCAGCACAGTTTGGTTCTCGGTTCTCGGTTCTCGGTTCTTGCCGTGCCTACACCAGTTCGATATTCTCCTTGCCGCCGTAGATCGTCCACCAGGGTTTGGCACCCACGGCCAGCACCTGGTTCAGCGCCTCGATGTTCTGCACGCCCCGGTCTTCCAGCCAGGCTTCCAGGGCACCCACGCCCTCTTTGCCGTAGACGGGGATGGCATCTTGCCATGTGGCCCGGCCACACAGCACGCCACTGAAGGCAGTCCCAGCTTCAGCAGCCAGTTCCAGCGTTTCGCGGAAGACATCGTCTGTCACCCCGGCGCTGAGGTAGATGAAGGGCAGCTTGGACGCAGCGGCGGACTCGCGGAAGAGGTTCATGGCTTCCTGGCGGCTGTAGGCGGCCTGGGGGCCTTTGAAGCAGCGCATACCTTCCACGAAGGTCACGTTCACCGGCACTTCCACTTTTAGCACGTCTACGCCGTAGCGGGGCTTGGAGAATTCTTCCATGTAGGCCGTGACATATTTCGGCTTGACTTTGGCGAACTCGAAGCTCTTTTCCTCGCCCACCGCATCGTCATAGGCCAGCGGCTCCAGGAAGAAGGGCACATCCAGCGCGGCGCACTCGGCCCCAATGCGCTCGATAAAGGCGTATTTGATACTGTTGATGTTGGCGTCATCAAAGGGGTTGATGTAGAGCAAAATCTTGATCGCATCGGCGCCATTCTCCACCAGCCGCCGCACGCTCCAGAGGGGTAGCAGGTCGGGCAGGCGACCCTTCACTGTGGCATCGTAGCCGGTTTTTTCATAGGCCAGCAGCACGCCGGTGCCCGGTGCCCGCTGCTTAATGGCGTCCAGGCCAAATTCCGGATCCATCAGAATAGCGGTGGAATGTTTGGTGAGAATGCGCGTGACCGCCGTTTTAAAAACACTCATGTCTTCAGCGCTGGCGGTGCCGCCTTCGCCACGGGCCTTGGCAATGGCCTTTTTCAACGAACCACGCTGATCCATCGCTGCTGCCGCAATGATGCCATGGTCGTTTGCACAGGCGTTAATACCAGCAAATTTCCCTTTGCCCATCCGTACTGTTGCCATAGGTCTACTCCCTTTTGCGCTCTACAACGGGTTACACTACCGCACCATCACGCCGCAGGGCATGGTGCATTGCACAGGTTCAGTCCGTTCGCACCTCGGATTCGCAAGCCATTATACACGATGGACACGGGCACATGGTGGTGTGAATTGGCTACCAGGGAAGAACAAACGGCTACAGTGACGATTTTAGATTTTAGATTTTGGATGTTGGATTGCTAAGGCAACCAAACACATTTCGGGTGTAGGGAGACCGGCACCTCACGTCCCGTGAGTCTGTGGCAGACAAATCATGCAAAGGTGCCGGTCTCCTCGTGCCACAAGGATGGCAGGTAGGAGACCGGCACCGCTGACCCCGGCAAGCCAGGTACACGGACGACTTCATCTTGGCGCAAAACCTTTGCGGCTTTGCGCCTTTGTGCGAGCCTATCACTGCCCGGCCATACCGCTCATCGAGCCGCTGTTGGTGTAGTAGCGGTTGAAGATGAAGAAGATGATCAGGATCGGAATGGCGTTAAACATCGAGCCAACCAGGATGCTGGCCCAGTCGGTGCGGAACTGGCTTTTGAAG
>JALONX010000349.1 GCA_025454695.1 Chloroflexaceae bacterium | reverse complement strand
CCAGTACAAGTACTTGTACGTGTACTAGTACTGCGCTTGTGTCTTGTGTTGCTCCTTTAATGTCAGAAATTAATTTGTCTACTAGTTTTTGAGGAGTATACAACCCGTCTTTCGGTAACTCTATCCATTTATTACGTTCACCATCTGGTAAATTCCATCTCGAAAATGATACATCGCTAGTAATAATGACGTAATGGTGGCTTTGCATCAACTTAGAAAAGAAATCAACGCCATTTAACTCTGGAGTTATTTGCGTCAGAATAAAAACACTAGTCTCGTTGCGCTGCTCAATAATAACATTTAGGTCGCGTAATGGCGCTGAACGTGCCCAGTCAAACACATCAATAACTTTTCCTATTCGCTCTTGTAATTCTCTTGCAAAACGAAGTCCGATGTACCTTGCCAACTCCGCTTCGTTGATAAATCTTTCGCCGTATATTATTAAGCGACGGGTTGTTAATAAAGCCGAGAGCAAACGATTAGTGTTGTTTGGTGGAATATATCTCGGATATTCAAATCGCTTAAGCTCATTGATACTCATTAGCTTAAATTCATCTAATATCTTGTTTTGGTTCAAAATGTTAATTTTTATAACACTGCCACCAGCCACATCTCCTGATATATTTACGTTGCCAATATTATTGCCTGAGCCAAAGGATATAGTATTTCTGCCGGACTGGATTTGTTTTGAGGAAAGTTCATTAATGAGCTTCTTAATTTCTGGAGATGAGCCAATATAATTTGGGGCATCCTGCGGTTCAATTACTCCATGGATAATGTCTGCTAATAAGAGGCCAATGTTTTGAAGAGCAGTATCGCTTGGTTCAATAGAAAGCTTATCACTTAGCTGGTTGACAATCTGAGAGAAGGTTTCTGTTCGGATACTGGTGCCGTTATTTAGGCTTTTGGGAATATCACTAGTTGACATAGCTTTATCTCTGGTAAGTAATAAGAGCATTTAATTTATGCTAACACAAGTAGCTTATTAGGTCAAGGAAAAACGTCAGACAGACTAGTGGGGTTGCCTTACTGGGGAACACCCACTCTCAGTTGTGGCTTACGAACCACACTTCCTAACATAGGCTTCTTGACAGCGAAGCGAACAGTTTCCTGGCCCCCCGCCGCCCACCGCGCAGTCGAAAGAAATAGCGGACAATCGCCAACCCCCAACTCCATGGTACAATCACGCCACCGCCCCGAACACACAAGCGTAGCTTGCAAATCAATCTGCAATCTGCAATGGTCAATCTGCAATCACAACCGAGGAGCAATGCCATGGCCCACGGGCTGCAACCGCAACGGACGATTGACGAACTGAAGGAACTCCGCGCCCTCACCGGCGACGACAACGGTGCCCAGCGGGTAGCCTGGACGGAGACGTGGGCGAAGGCGCGGGCCTGGCTGCGCCAGAAAATGGCCGACCTGCCAGTGGAAACGACGCAGGATGAGGCTGGCAACCTCTGGTTCACCCTGCCGGGGGCCTCCGAGCGGGCGCTGCTCATCGGCGGCCACATGGACTCGGTGCCCAACGGCGGCTGGCTCGACGGCTGCCTCAACGTGTTAGCAGGCGTCGAGGTGCTGCGCCGCATCGCGGGCGCGGGCACGCCGCCCGTCACCGTGCGCCTGGTAGACTGGGCCGATGAAGAGGGTGCCCGCTTTGGCCGCTCCTTGTTTGGCTCCAGCGCCGCCTCGGGCTACTTCAACCCGGAGGAGCTGCGGGCGCTGAAGGACAAAAACGGCATTGGCCTGCCCGAAGCCGTGGCTGCCTTTGGCGTGAGTCTGGACACGGCCAAAGCCGCCGGGGCGCAACTCAAAAACGCCGCCGCTTACCTGGAATTGCACATCGAACAGGGGCCCGTGCTAGAAAGCCTCGATCTGCCCATGGGCGTGGTGCTGGGCACCGTCGGCGTCGAACGGCACGCTATCCGCTTCACTGGCCAGGCCGCCCATTCTGGTTCCACCCCCATGGACAAGCGCCGCGACGCCCTGGGCGGCGTTTCGCGGCTGCACCTGGAGGTGCGCGACATTGCCCGCCGCCACCGTGGCGTGGGCACGGTGGGCCGCGTTTCCACCCAGCCCGGCATTGTCACCGCCGTAGTGGGCGAAGCCGAGATGACGCTAGATCAGCGCCACCTCGACGCGGGCGCACTGGCGGCCATGCTGGCCGAGGCCAAAACCGCCAGCGAAGTCATCGCCGCCGAAGAGAAGATTGCCGTCGAATGGTCGCGCATCTGGCAGATCGAGCCGATTCCCTTTCACCCCGACCTGATCGCCATGTGCGACGAAGCCATCCGCGAGACATGCGGCACTTCCCATCAGCTGCCCAGCGGCCCCTTGCATGATGCCGCCGAAGTCTGCCGGGCAGGCGTGCCCACTGTCATGCTCTTCGTCCAGAGCCTGCGCGGCATTTCCCACAACAAAATCGAAGACACCCGCGAAGAACACCTGCTGCTCTGCGTCGAAGCCCTGGATCGGCTGGCGACCAAGACAATGGGGTGGATTGCGCGTGAAACGTGAAACGTACTGCGTACTGCGTACTGCGTGATGCGTGAAACGTGAAACGTGAAACGTACTGCGTGAGGCGTGAGGCGTGAGGCGTACTGCGTGAAACGTGAAATGTACTGCGTATTGCGTACTGCGTAATCCATTATTCGTAACCCGTAAATCTCTCTGCGTCTCTGCGTCTCTGCGCCTCTGCGTTTCTGCGTTCATCGTTCATCGCTCAGTTCGTCAAACACCGCCGCCAGCCTGCCCGTGAGCGCCCGCCGCGCGAAGCGGGTGATGCTGGTGGCGGGGCGAAGCTTCAGCCCGCCGCTTTGCCACTGGGCGAAGTAGTCCAGCAGCGCCCGCCTGATCGCCCCGCCGTCGCCTGGCGGCACCACCACGCCCGCGCCCTGCTCCTCCACCAGGCGCGCCGCCGCCGAGGGGCCGCTGAGCGTCAGAATCGGTCGCCCCGCCGCCAGATACTCAAACAGCTTGCCCGTTAGCACCCCGGTTGCGCCGGGAGCCACCGCCAGCAGCAACAGGTCGGCGTCCATCTGCTCCTGCAAGGCCTGGCCGTGGGGCAGCATGCCAGTCAGGGTAGAAATATCGTCCAACCCGTGCCGCCGTAGCGTGGCTACCTCGTTCTCGCTCAGCCGCCCCGCCATGCGCAGTTCGATAGTTTGAAGCAAGGGGTGGCCTTCGGCCTTCAGTTGCGCCAGCGCCACCAGCAGCCCCTCCAGCGAGGTACCCGCCCGGCTCATCCCCAGCGACCCCGTATGCACCAGCCGAAAGCGCCCGTCGGCGGGGCGCTGCCGCCGCAGGCCGATAAAATCCTCCTCATCGTAGCCGTTGGTAATCACCCGCACCCGCTCGGCAGCATGCGGAAAGCGCCGCCGCATGTCGTCGGCAATCACCTCGCTCACCGTCACAATTCGGTCGGCGTGCAACATCACCCGCCGCTCCATGTCCAGTTCAATCCAGCGGCGCAGGCCCGGCTTGCCCCGTTCGGCCCGCAACGGCTCAAACATCCAGCCATCGCGAAAATCGGCCACCCAGGGCTGCCCGGTGAGTTGCTTGAGTCGCAATCCCACCATGTGGTCAGTCTCCGGCGACGAAGTGCTATAGATCAGCTGCACCGATTGTGAGCGCACCAGCTGCAAGCCCAGCCGCACCGCAGGCCAGTACCATGTGATTTCGGTGTCGGGCAGCAGCAGCCGCTCGCGCCAACGTGCCAGCGGGCTACTGGCCGGGATAAGGCGCGTGTTGGCCTGCTGCGCCGTGGGAGCCTCCGCCAGTCCAGGCCGTCGCCAGGCCCGCAGCCCCCGGTAGAGCGTCGCCACCAAATCATCGGCCCGAAAGACCTTGCGCTCGCCATCGTTTGGCAGGCTGCCCCGCATGCCCGTGGTGAGCAGCAGCGGCGCATAGCCATAGCCCGGCAAATACTTGGCGAACTTCAGCGTCCGCTGCACCCCCGCATTCGCAATCGGCGGGTAGAAATAGGCAATCATCAGCACATTGCGCATGGCGAGTTACGAGTTACGAGTTACGAGTTACGAGTTACGAGTAATAACGTGCTAAGTGCTGAGTCATCTGCAATCTGCAATTACTCTGCGCCTCTGCGTTGTGCTGCTAACTCTGGGCCGCACTCCGCCGCTGAACCAGCTGGTAGATCACCAGCGTCAGAAAGAAGGTCGCGGCGTAGCTAGCCGAGGAAGCCAGGGCGGCCCCGTTGATGCCCAGCTGTGGGATGAGCAGCAGATCGAGGGCTATGGTGACGACCAGACCCAGGCCCGACGTAATCGAATTATAGTGGGGAAAGCCCCGCCCCACAACATCGTTGATCAGCACCTTGGCCCCGCCCAGCAGCACCACCCCCGGCAGCAGCAGCAGCAACGCCGGGTAGGCCTCGGCAAACGTGGCCGAAAACAGCAGCACAATCAGCGGCTGGCCGAGCAGCGCCAGCCCGGCAGCCCCGGCAGCAGTGACGCCGGAGGTGAGCCAGAAAACCCGGCGCGTAAAGCGGCTCAACGCCTCGGGCTTGCTGGCGGCAGCCCGTGGCAGCAGCACAAAGCCCACCGCGTTGGGTAGCTGCCAGAGCAACTCGGCCAGGCGCACCGCCACATTGTACACACCCACCGCCGCAGGCCCCAGAAAACCGTTCACCAGAAAGGCATCCAGCCGGTAGTTAAAAAATTGCAGCACATTGGCTACATAGCTGCGCAGGCCAAAATCCAGCGTTGCCCGCAGCACCGCCCCATGCCAGCGCGGCCACCAGCGGCCCCCGGCCTGCCGCACCAGCAGCGCCATCGCCAGCCCGCCGCCCACCCGTGCCAGCCCCCCCGCCAGCACCGCCCCCGGCAGCCCGGCCCCCAGCCCGCCCACCAGCAGCAGCCCCAGCAGCAGCACGCCAATCTGCTGGCCTACATCCACGGCCACCTGCTCACTTATCCGATCCACGCCCCGCAGCAGGGCCGCAAACGCATTGCGCAGCAGCGCCACCGCCAGCAGCGGCAGCCCCGCCAGCAGCAGTTCCGGCGGCACGCCCGGCACCAGCAGCGCCGCACCACCGCTCACCAGCAGACTCACCAGCAGCAGGCTGCCCGCCAGCGTGCCACCCAGCGCCAGCAGCACGCTATTCGCACTCAGCTCGGCCACCCCAAAACGGCGCGAACTGGCAAAATAGACATTCGACACCCCAACGCCCAGCCCCAGAAACAGCGCCAGCACCTCCGGCACCAGCAACACCAGGTCGAGCGTGCCCTTGCCGCCCGCGCCAAGCCAGCGGGCCAGCAGCGCCGTGTTCACAAAGCCCAGCGCCAGGCTCAGCAGTTGCGCCCCCAGCACCGTGCCCACCTGCCGCCCAAAGCGGCTCTGCGTCAACCGTTGTATCAGGTTACGAGTCACAAATTACGAGTTACGAGTTACGAGTTACGAATTACGAGTTACGAGTAAACACGACCGATGACAGCGTATCCTACCACCTTCCCAGCAGAATGGAAAAAAGCCCGATTGTGGCGAATGGACGATCCGGCCCCATGCCCGGCGCACCGCTCGGGCAACCGGGCGGCGTTGAGGTGTCACCGCCGTGTACCCAACGGATTTGGGGTGCTGTCCATTGGTGTTCATTGCGTGCCGCATAACATGTATTGCCCACGCACTGCGGTTGCATCGCGGGCAGGTCGGCGACCGCGCCTCTACAGCGTCGCTTTGCATTGTCTTTACGCATCACGTATCACGCATCACGCATCACGAGACGGTTCTCGGTTCTCATCGCTCATCGTTCATCGTTCATCGTTTGGTTCTGCCAACTGCCAACTGCCAACTGCCAACTGCCGTTGTGGTATCATTCCCCCAGCAGAGAAAAGGAACGAGCCAATGCCTGCCATCAACGAACTGATTCGCCCTGATATTGCCGACCTGGAAGCCTACACGCCCATCCTGCCGCTGGATGTGCTGGCCGCCCGCCTGGGCCTGCCCGTGGAGCGGCTGGTCAAGCTGGACGCCAACGAGAATCCCTACGGCCCCTCGCCGCTGGCCCTGGCCGCCCTGGCCCGCACGGACGACTCACTGGGCCGCCACTACCACATCTACCCCGACCCGGAACACACCCGCCTGCGGGCCGCCCTCAGCGCCTACACCGGCCAGCCAGCGAGCCGCATTGTGTGCGGCGCAGGAGCCGACGAGCTGATTGACCTGCTGCTGCGCATGGTGCTGGCCCCCGGCGAGGCCGTGATTGACTGCCCGCCCACCTTCGGCATGTACGCCTTTGACACGGCCATCTGCGGCGGGCGGGTGGTCAAGGTGCAGCGCCAGGCGGATTTTAGCCTGGACATTGGGGGCATCGAGCGGGCTGCCCACGAAACCGGCGCAAAGGTGCTGTTTCTCACCTCGCCCAACAACCCCACCGGCAACACCAGCCCCCGCGCCGAGATCGAGCGCCTGCTCCAGCTCCGCGTCGGGTCGTCCGCCCGCCCGCTACTGGTGGTGGTGGACGAAGCGTATGTCGAGTTCACACA
>JALONX010000348.1 GCA_025454695.1 Chloroflexaceae bacterium | reverse complement strand
TGGTAGAAACACTGCGGCTGGCAGGCAAACGCAGCGCCTTTGTCTACAACTGGGAGCCGCTGCGCGACCTGAACCGCCCCGAAACGCTGGCCTACGCCTTCTACCGCGAGCCGCCGCCCACACCGGAATATGACGACGCGGTGGCCCAGGAGGCTGAACGGCTGCTGCGCCAGGATGTCTTCGATTTTGTGTTTGTCTATTTTGGCTCGGTGGATGGGGCCGGTCATCTGTATGGCTGGATGTCGCCGCAGCAGTTGCAGCAGCTGGAACGGATTGACCACCATGTGGGTCGGCTGCTGGCGGCCCTGCCCGCCCACGCCCGCGTGCTGCTGCAAAGCGACCATGGCGGCCACGAACGCACCCACGGCACCGACATGCCCGAAGACATGACGATCCCCTGGATCATCGCCGGGCCAGGCATTCGCCAGGGCCACACCATTCAAGCGCCCGTGAGTCTGCTCGACACCGCCCCCACCATCGCCCACCTGCTCGGCGCGGCCCCACCTGTGGAATGGGAAGGACGTGCGGTTTTGGAGATTCTTGAAAACTGACTGCGTAATGCGTAATGCGTAATACGTGAGGCGTGAAGCGTAGACGCAATGCGTGAGGCGTAATACGTGAGGCGTGAAGAGTAAGCGTAAAACGTGCGGTAATTTGTGATGAGACGGGTTGCAGATGAGCAGTGAGAAACGGGCGGCAATCCGAGGGAAGCTGAGACCAACACGGTTGTGGTGTCAGTCTCAGCTCGTGACAAGTGGGCAGCACAGGCTAGGCGGCCTGGGGCATGCCCCGAATCGCCCCGGCAATGCGCTCGGCCTGCCCCGGTGCCAGCATGCGCAGGCCAAACTCAATTTCGGCCAGTTGCCGGGCCGGGATACCTGTCCGCATGCCCAGTTCAACCAGACCAATATTGGCTGCACAGCGCAGCCGTCGCAGATGCTCAGGCGTCCAGGCCAGGCTGGCAGCGGGCGCAGTGGCGACCGTTCGCGCTTGCTGACGCCGAGGGCGGCGGAAGCTGAGCGAAAACGGTGCCAGGCAGAAAAGAACCCCACCGCCAAAGGCCAGAAACAGCACTGGCGATGCGCTGAATGCGGCGATAGGAGCCAGAACCAGGTTTGCCACGCTGGTGCCAGCGTTCAGCACACGTTCACCAATAATAGGCCAGTATTGCATGGGCGTTATCAACACTGGCCCAAGGGCCATACAACCAAACAAAAGCAGAAGTCCACCAACAAAAGGAATGTAGCGCTGCATTGTGTGCCTCTTAAATGTAGATGTTGAGTGAATAGACAGGCAAAACAGTGCATCTTAACCGATAAGTACTTCCTTTCTTCTATTCCGACTGCCATCGGTGTTATGCGGTCACCGGCCCATGGGGCGAGTCCGGCGGTGGGGCTGCCTGGTAGGCATTCGGGCGCGTCCCCCACGAGGTATCAATCGCAGCCATCATAAACCCGGCGATGCGGATGGGCATCATCACAAAGAGCGAAACCAGGGTGTAGACCGGCAACCAGATAAGGTCGGAGGGCACCGCCACCAGTCGGGGCAGCTGCCGCAGGGCTGTGCCCAGAACGGCGCTACAAAGAGCCACAAAGAGTTGTGCCCACCAGGGTTCTAGCCAGGTGCCTTGCAGGTGCAGGGCAATTGGCAACTCCAGGGCTAGCCGCCAAACAAACGCAATCACCACTCCCACAAAGAAAAAAGGCGTCAGAATATCGGCGCTGAAGTGCCAGCAGGTCAGTGGCGTTTTGCGGGCCATAAACCACCAGTTACGAAAGGTATTGTACTGGCTGCCCTTGGCCCAACGATACTGCTGCTTCACCAGCCGGGTAAAGGTCTCGGGCGCGTCCGTCAGCACTTCCGAGCTGCGCTGGTAGACGGTGCGGTAGCCCCGCCGCAGCGTTTTCATCGTCATGTCGCGGTCGTCGGAGATAGACATGTGAACGCCCAGAAAGGTCTCGTTGAGAAAGGCAGGCAACATGTCGAGCAGCAGCTGGCGACGGAAGGCGATGGTGCGCCCCGGCAGCACCCCCACTGCGCCCACTACCGATTGGGCTGGCACACCAAAGGAAAAACGGGCCGCTTCCAGCCAGTCGGCGTAGCGCGTCCACACGGTGCGCTTCGGCTCGCCAATGCGCTGGTGCGTGGTCACGCCGCCCACCTTCGGGTCGGCAAAGGGCTTGAGCAATTCGGGCAATGTGTTGGGCAACCAGCGCGTATCACTATCCACCAGCACGCAGATGTCGCCGGTGGCCTGGTTGATGCCACGGGCCAGCGCTTTACGTTTGCTGGCGTCAGCAATCCAGGTGCAACGCACGCTGGGAAATTCGGCACATACCCCTTCGAGCTGCGGGTTGCGCCGCCCGTTGATCACCACCAGCACTTCGTGGGGCTGCTGGGCCACAATCGCGGCCAGCACCTCCCGAAACAATTGCGGTGGCTCGTCCACCACGGGAATAATGATCGAAGCAGTGGTGGTATGGTCGGCAGTGAATGGACGGTAGAAGCGCGACGGGATAAAACGACTAAACCAGAGGAGCCAGACCCAGATGAAAAAGAAGAGAAAAAGCGGAACCGTCCCGTTACTTTGCCATTCCAAAAATTGTAGCCACGATGTGAACACTCAATCCTCCAGACAGATTGTAAAGAGAAATAACGGAGGGAGAGAACAAGTACGCAGGCCAGATACAGCTTATTTTTTCCACACCTCTTTTCTACAACAGCGCTGTACCACGTTGCTATTGTAGGCATACAGCAGCCCTGTGCCCATCCCCAGCTATTCCCATCTTTTGTGCAGTAACTCTAGGATAGAGCGTACTATGCTCTGTCGCGCACACTGGCGCGGTACACTTCGGCCATCCGCTCAATCATGCGCCAGTGGCTGAACTCCTGCGCGGCTCGCGCCCGCCCGGCAGCCCCCAGTTGCCGGGCCAGGGTCGGGTTGGCCAGCAGCAGACTCAGGGCGTTGGCCAGGGCGGCGGGGTTGTTTGGTGGCACCACCAGGCCCGTTTCACCATGCAGAGTAATGTAGCTGGTACCGGTGCCAAGCTCGGTGCAGACAATCGGCAACCCGGCGGCCTGGGCCTCCAGCTGGGCAATGCCAAAAGCCTCGGCCCGCAGGTGCGAGGGAAAAGCAAACACCTGGGCAGCGGCGTAGACGTTGGGCAACTCCGCGTCGGGCACCTCGCCCAGAAAATGCACCTGCCCCGTGAGGCCCAACCGGGCGACCTGTTGGCGCAAGCGGCCCTCCTCTGGCCCAGTGCCCACAAGCAGCAATTGAGCTGGTTGGCGCAGCTGCGGCCATGCGTCCAGCAGCACATGCAGCCCCTTGTAGTAGCGCAATTTCCCCACAAACAGCACCAGCCGCTCGCCATAGCGCTCGCGCAGCCGGGCCACCGCAGCCGGGTCGAAATGGGCAAAGCGGGCCGGATCAACGCTGAGGGGCACCACGGTGCATTTGGCGGCATGGGGCGCAAGCGTGGGCGAACTGTGGATGTAGGCCGGGCTGCTGGTGATAATGCGCGACGCTCGCTTCAGGGTGTGGCGCAGCAGCGGCCCGTAGACTCGTAGCAGGTTTTGCTGGCGCACAATGTCGCTATGGTAGTAGACCACGAGCGGGGGCCTGTTGGGCACCAGCAGCGCCGCCAGGTCGCCCGGCGGAAAGGGGAAATGCAGCTGCATCAGATCAACGTCGTGCATGCGGCGGGCGTGAATGAGCATGCGGGGGCTAAGCGGGGTTGAGGCCAGGTGCAGCGCCCGCCCGGCTTTGATGACGGTCAGGTTGTCGTGGCGAAAAATCTCGTCGCCGGGGCCGGTGTTGGTCACCAGCACGGTGACGCGGTGGCCCCGCTGTGCCAGGCCCTCGGCCAGCACGCGCAGGTGGTTCTCAATCCCCCCCAGCACCGGAAAATAGTCTTTATAAATCTGGAGGATGTGCATGTGGGGGTGACTGCGTACTGCGTGCTGCGTACTGCGTGAAACGTGAAACGTAGTGCGGAATTCAGTCCGCGTATTGCGTGAAGTGTACTGCGTGCTACGTGCTGCGTACTGCGTACATCAGTCACTCGCCACTCGCCACTCGCCACTCGTCACTCGCCACTCGTCACTCTACTCATCCCTTCAATCTGCGGCTCTCCAGTTCAGCGTGCGTGTTGAGGTAGCGCAGCCAGCCCCGCAGGCTCAGTTCACCAAAATCATTGTGGGGCACGGTGGTGTCGGGGCGAACGCCAACCTGGTCAAGGGTGCGGGCGATAGCGACGGTTTCGCGTCTGGTGCGCCGCAGCTCTTCACGTAACTCCACCCATGGCGTAGCTTCCTGGGGGCGGTAATTGTCATACTCATCCTGCACAAAGGGCGCGCCCAGCGCCACCCGCAGCCGCCGCTGCCCCCAGCGCTCAATGCCGATGATATGCCGCAGCTGGATGCGATTCTCGTCGTCATCGCGGGCGTTGGCCACGCGCCGCTCCAGGTCGCTGCCGCCCTGTTCAAGGGCCTGAGTCAGGGTTTCAAGGCTCTGCCGGGCGGCAGGCCGTTCAATAAAGAGCCAGCCAAAGAAGCGGAACAGCGTTTGCCGCATGTGTTTTTGTTCCAGAGATTAACGATTAGAGATTGACGGAAGGGCAAAGGAAATAAAGGAAATAAGGGAAATGGTTCTGAGCGTCAGGTTACGATTTCCTTTATTTCCCTTATTTCCTTGGGGTTACGGATTACGGATTACCAGCCATTGCTCAACGTTCATAAGCGCGGGAGCAGAAAGCGCAGCGCATCGGGCAGGCGGCGGGCCCAATCCCGTTCGTTGTGGTGGCCACCCTCGTCTTCCACAAAACGAATCGTCTCCTCAGAGCGATGGCCTTTGCTCACCAGCAGTTCATACATGCGCCTGGCATTGCGGGCATAGCGGGCCGAACGTTGTGCGCCATCGGGTCCGCCGACCTCTTGCGTACCCACATCCATGTAGATCGTGCCGTTAGCAAAGGGGGCTTTTTTTGCAAACCGAACATTGGCCTCGCCACCAAACCAGAGCGAAGGACTCAGGACGCCCGCGAAGCCAAACACCTCCGGGTAGCGCAAGTGGGCATACAGGCTAATCAGCCCGCCCATCGAGGAGCCAATGGTGCCGGTATGGCCCGAGTCGGGCCGGGTGCGAAATTCGTCATCAATCAGCGGTTTAACCGTCTCAATAATGAAGTTGAGGTAGCGCTCGCCCTTGCCGCCGTGCCGCCCGTGGGCAAAGGGGCCGTATTCGTCTATGCGAGCCACGCCAGCGTTGGCAATGCCCACCACAATTGCCTCGCGCCCTTCGTAGCTCAGCTGCTCCAGCGTCTCGTCCACATGCCACTCGCCCGCATAACTGCTTTCCTGATCAAAGAGGTTCTGGCCGTCGTGCATGTAGATCACGGGGTAGCGCCGCGTGCTCTGCTCATACGAAGGCGGCAAGTAGACGTAGAGATTGCGGCGATTACCAAGTTGAGAACTGTCAACTCCTTCCAACACCAGCACCGTGCCCACCACCGTGTTTGGCCTACCATGCGCCCAGAACGAAAAGGGCTGCCAGAGTGTCGTCACTGTTGTTACCATCACTCCTCACACACTAGCGCCTGCAATGACGCAGCGCGTCAACCTCCTTCTATTGTAGCACACGGCTGTTACAGCGAACGAGTTACAAGTTACGAGTGACGAGTGACGAGTTTGAAATTGCCAACTGCAAACTGTCAACTGCTGGCTCCGGTCTTTGGTCTCTGGTCTCCGGTCAGCTGTTGGTACACCTCCTCCAGCCTGGGCACAATCGCCCGCCAGTCGTAGTGGGCGGCAACGAAGGCCCGGCCCGCTGCCCCCAGCCGCTGGCCAAACGCCGGTTGTGCCAGCAGCAACTCCACAGCAGCGGCAAAAGTGGCAGGCGTGTCGGCCAGCAGCAGCTGTGCGCCGTGGGTGAGTCCATGTACACCTTCGGCACCCATACTGGTACTGACAATCGGGGCCTCCATCGCCAGGGCTTCCAGCAGCTTCAGGCGCACGCCGCCGCCCATGCGCATGGGCACCAGGTAGGCCGCTGCACCCGCGATGTAGGGCCGCACGTCGGGCACATCGGGCACAACCTCAAAGGTAGAGCCATTGTGCAGAGCGCGAACAGCCGGGGCTGGCGTGCGCCCCACAACGACAAAGCGGGCCTCCGGGCGGCGCTGGAGAACCAACGGCAGCACCTGATGAGCAAACCATGTCACTGCATCCACATTCGGGCGAAAGTCGAGCGTGCCGGTGAAGACAAGCGTTGCGTACTGCGTACTGCGTACTGCGTACTGCGTACTGCGTACTACGAAATCTACTGAACTGCCAGCTGCCGCACTGCCAACTGGTTCTCGGTTCTCGGTTCTCGGTTCTCGGTTCTTAAAAAACTCACTATCAACGCCGTTGGGCATAATGCTGATGGGGGCCTGCGGAGCGAGACGGTGCAGAGCGCGGCGGTCTTCCTCCGAAACGGCTAGCACATGGTCATAACGCTGCAGCAAGCGCCGCTCGTAGGC
>JALONX010000347.1 GCA_025454695.1 Chloroflexaceae bacterium | reverse complement strand
GTCAATTGCTGTTTTACCTTTGTTATCTACCGGCCAGTCACCGGGAATACGAGGTACCCAATGACACAACCAACGAGTTCGGTAACCACTACGCCAGCGGATTCGATTGTCACATATTTGAATGAGATCGGTAGCGAGCCTTTATTGACCTTTGTGCAAGAGCAGGAACTAGCGACCGAGATAGCGGATGGGCGCGAAGCAAGTCGTCGTCTTCAGCACGAGTCAAAATTGTCGTCAGTAGAACGAAAACAGTTGCAAGACCACGCGCGGCGGGGTCAGCGTGCCCGTGCTCAGCTGATAAATTCCAATCTTCGTCTTGTCGTGAGTATTGCCCGCCGCTACCAGGGCCATGGCTTGAGCTTGCTTGACCTGGTGCAGGAGGGCAGTCTAGGGTTAATGCGTGCGGTTGACAAGTTCGACCCCAGCCGTGGCCTGAAGTTTTCGACCTATGCTACCTACTGGATTCGCCAGAGCGTGGGGCGGGCCGTGGCCGACCACGGGCGCACCGTGCGGCTTCCGGTACACCTTGGCGAGCGGCTGAGCCAGCTGGCGCGAGTGCGGCAGCGACTCATCCAGAAGTTGGATCGTGACCCCACCCACGAGGAGGTGGCGCAGGAAATGGGCCTGACCACCGAGCAGGTGGTGCGGGCCGAGCAGGCGGCGCTAATGCCGTTCTCGCTTGATGAGCCGCAGAACGACGACAATACTAACCCGCTGGCCGACACTCTGTCGGACACGCACCAGCCCACGCCGTTGGAGCAGGTGTCGCACCAGCTATTGCGGGACGACTTATCCGAAGCCCTGTCGCACCTTACCGACCGTGAGCGGCGCATTCTGGAGCTGCGCTACGGGTTGGAAGGGCAACCACCGCTCACGCTGGAGCAGATCGGACAGACGCTGAACCTGACCCGCGAGCGAGTGCGGCAGCTGGAGGGCGAAGCACTGAAGAAGCTGCGTAGCCCGGTGCTGGGGCAGCGGCTGCATGGTTATCTGGAGTAGTTTTCTGGACACCGTGTGTGGCGTAATTTTGAATCAGCCCCATCGCTTATCCGGCGGTGGGGCTGATATTTTAGAGCAGCCTTTTGGGTAAGCAATCGTCCTCTCATTTATAGATGTGGATACATTTACGCGATGAAGGTATGGGAGCGACGCAACCGCTTCCACGAGTCCTTTCCCCCACCCGCATGGCTTTGCCGCGCGGGTGGGAGAAAGGGCGAAGAATCTCCAAATCTCTCGCTACCAAAGCGACTGAGTAGGCCATATAAATTAGAAGAATGTTATATGAAATATTTAGTACTGAAGTACGGTGCAAAATGACGATATTTTCACACAGTTTTTACCTTAATATGCTATAGTGCTGACGTATCTGCAATTATCTTTATTTTGTTCAGGAGGTCGCAATGCTTCGCTCGTTTTTCGCCAAAGAAGAAGGTCAGGGTCTGGTCGAGTACGCGCTGATCCTGGTACTCATCGCCATCGTGGTGATCGGCATTCTGTCGGTGCTGGGTCGCCAAGTCAGTTCGGTGTTTAGCACCATCAACAGCGGCCTTAGGCAGTAATCGTCTTCTTTTTGGTCAAACAAGAAGCGGCAAGCTACTGGCTTGCCGCTTCTTGTTTTGTTGAATATTTGCAAAACTGGCGATACTGCCCAGAAAGCGCATAGCAATAGTGTAAAGAACGCCTACATTGTTTGGCAACAGCACGGGCCGGAGAGACACATTCTCCTCGGCCCGTGCTGCTTTTTCTCCTACCTATGGCTGAACCACCAAGCGAACCTCACCCCTCCATCCCCTGCACCAGTTCGCCCTGCTGGGCCAGGGTGAGGCGGCTGTTGAGGGTGGCCCGCGGGTGTGCGCCGACGGGCAGCAGGGCGGTGGCAAGCACCTCGTCCAGAGTGTCCACTGGAACAAAGGTCAGTTCTTCGCGCACCTCTGGCGGCAGGTCTTCCAGGTCGGCTTCGTTGCGCCGTGGCAGAATGATGGTGCGAATGCCTGCCCGATGTGCCCCCAGGGCCTTCTCCTTGATGCCGCCAATCGCCAGCACCCGCCCCCGTAACGTGATCTCGCCGGTCATGGCCACGTCGTCGCGCACCAGGCGGCCCGTGGCTGCTGACGCCAGCGCCGTTGCCATGGTGATGCCCGCTGATGGGCCGTCCTTCGGCACTGCCCCACCTGGCACGTGAATGTGAATGGCGTGGCTGTCAAAGAATCGCGGGTCAATCCCCAGCACATGGGCACGAGAGCGCACATAGGTCAGGGCAGCTTCCGCACTTTCACGCATTACATCGCCCAGTTGCCCGGTGAGTCGCAACTCTTTGTTGCCTTCCACCGTTGTTGCCTCAACGAAAACCAGATCGCCGCCCACAGGTGTCCAGACCATACCAGTAGCAATGCCGGGCTGGTCAATGCGCTCGCGGGCCTCGTTGTAGAAGCGCGGGCGACCCAGCGCGTTGCGCACAAAGTCAGTGGTAATTAGCGTTGGCCCCGAATTTTCGGCCTCGGTCTGTTGTTCGGCCAGTTGTCGGGTGACTTTACGTAACACGGTGCCAATCTGCCGTTCCAGATTTCGCACGCCCGCCTCGCGGGTGTAGTCGGCGATGATGAACCGCAGCGCTGTTTCGTCAATCGCTGCTTCGTCGGACGTGAGGCCGTTGCTACGTAGCTGGCGCGGCACCAGGTGCTGCTGGGCGATGCGCACCTTTTCGTCTTCGATGTAGCCGCTCAGCTCGATCACTTCCATGCGGTCGCGCAGGGCTGGTGGCACCTGGCTCCAGTCGTTGGCGGTGGCAATAAACAGCACATTGCTCAGGTCGAATGGAACGTTAAGATAGTGATCAGTAAAGGTGTGGTTCTGCTCTGGATCCAACACCTCCAACAGGGCTGCGGCCGGGTCGCCCCGGTAGTCGCGGCTGAGCTTGTCAATCTCGTCCAGCAGAATCACCGGGTCGGAGGTCGCTGCCCGCCGCACTTCCTGCAACAGGCGGCCCGGCTGCGAGCCGATGTAGGTGCGGCGGAAGCCCCGCAGTTCGGCTTCGTCGCGCACACCGCCCAGACTCATGCGCACAAACTGGCGACCCAGGGCGCGAGCGATGCTCTGGCCCAGGCTCGTTTTGCCCACCCCCGGCGGCCCCACAAAGGCCAGGATCGGTTCACGACTGCGCTCGTAGTTGGCAGGTGGGTCACTCACCCCTTCAGCCTGGCTTAGCTCGGCCCGCCGCTGCTTTACGGCCAGGTATTCCAGGATGCGCTCCTTAATTTTCTCCAGGCCATAGTGGTCGTCATCCAGCACCTGGCGTGCATGGCTGATGTTGATGGGGCCACCTGTAGGCTTGTTCCAGGGCAGTTCGGCCATCCACTCCAAGTAGGTACGCACCATCTGATATTCAGGCGATGAGGCATTGATGCGCCCAAGTCGGCTCAGTTCGCGGTCGGCCTCTTTGCGGGCCACCTCGGGTAGGTTGGCAGCGGCCAGCTTTGCCCGCAGATCGTCCAACTCGGCTGTTTCGGCGTCGTCTTCACCCAACTCCTTCTGCACTGCCCGCAGCTGCTGCCGCAGGTAGAATTCGCGCTGCTGCTTGGCCGAGGCGTCCTGCACCTCCTGACGCAGCCGAGCCTGCACTTCCAGCAGAGCGAACTGCTTGCGATAGAAGTCGCGCACTTTCAACAGCCGTTCATGCAGATCGAACGTTTCAAGCAGGTTTTGTCGTTCAGCAAACGTGTAGTCCTGCGAGTAGCCAGTGTTGTCGGCCAGGTGCCCCGGGTCTTCGATGCTGCGCACAAAGTTGCGGATCTCCTGGGGAATGCCGGGGCGCATGCTCAGCACGGCGTCTATCGCGCCCTGCACGTCCATCTTCAGCGCTTCCAGTTCAGGGGTTAGCTCAAATGAGTCCGGGCGCTCGCTGTAGCTGAAACGTGGGTAGGGCGTTGCCTGAAGCATCTCGCCCAGCACTGCCCGCACAATGCCGCGCACCACAATACCGTTGGCACCGTTGGGCAATGTGCCGGCCTGCTCGATGCGGGCCACCACACCGACGCGGTGCAGCTGCTGCTCAAGGGGGGCTTCGCGGTCAGCATCTTCACGGCGGGCCACCAGCAGCACCAGCCGCTCCGCCTGAAGGCTGGCTTCGGCAGCGGGGGCTGTTTCGGCATCGAGCGTGAGGCTCACCACTGTGTATGGAAAGACTACCGCTCCATCAAGCACTACCAGGGGCAGCGCGGGCGGTGTACGTACCAGTTCAGTCGTTGGTTCATCCATAGGTAGAACTCCGGTGTAGTAAAGCGGAATAGCTATTCCGTATGCGTACATTATCAAAGGCCGCCATGCCTTTGTCAATAGTTCAACAGGCGTTCCCGGCTAGTTCTAACGAAACGCTAGCAGAGGCTGGAGATGCAACTAAAACTTTTAGCCGTCTGCTGCGCCCCGGTATTGCTGCGGTCAAAGGAACGCGCTTGCTTGATGATTGACCAGGAGCTTACGCGCCACATGCGCGGGTGGCGGGGAGGTTGGTGGGTGGGGGAACGTTCAAGGCCTGACGAAGCGCTGTCAACGTTACCGGGGTGGCAACGAACGTATCTATGGCCTCGTGGCCCCGAGTGTGCAGTGGGCCATCGGTGATGAGAGCGGTGCTGACCGCAACCCCAGAAGCTCGCAATTCCTGGAGGAGTTGCCCGCCAGGCTCATCGGGCAGGCTCTCGCTGGCGATCACTATATCGAAACTCGTGTACGCAATCAAGGTACGGGCCTCATCGGCAGTAGCTACCGCCGTCACGCTATGCTGATCGGCTTGCAGGAGCCTGACCAGCGTGGAGCGTACAAGCGCATTAGTCGCGGCCAGTAAGACCCGCCGGGGCGCTGGCATCAGGTGTGTGGTTGGGTCAGTGACCGCTAGCGAGGCGGGCGCACGAGGGAGCAGCACAGTCATCGTCGTGCCCACCTGGGGGGTGCTTTCCATGCGAATCAGGCCGTTGTGTGCATGCACCGTTTGGCGCACCATCGCCAGGCCCAGGCCGTAGCCGCGGCTGCTTTTCGTGCTGACAAAGGGTTCAAACACCCGTTCCTGGTGTTCTAGTGGAATGCCCACCCCCGTGTCGCTAACCGCGACCCAGACGTAAGCACCATCGCTCCCCGATTCCAGAGTGAGGGTGCCGCCGTGGGGCATGGCGTCGGCAGAATTCAAAATCAGGTTGAGAAAAACATCGCGCAACAGGGCATCGTCGCCAAGAGCCGGTGGCAGTGCCGATAGATGGTTCACCATGCGGATCTGCTCGTAATTACTGCGGAAGCGAGGTACAGCTACCGCATGAGCAAAATCTAGCGCGTCCGCAGCCACCAGAGCCAGGTCAAGCGGCTCATAACTCGGCGTCTGGGGGCGGGCAAACGACTGGATACGGCGAACGCTGGCAGCCCCTGTTTCGGCAGCCCGCTGAATGAGCTGAAGATCGGGCAGTTGTTCAGGCGAGGCGTCCAGTTCCAGCAGTTGAACTCGGCCCATCATCGCTGTGAGCAGATTATTAAAGTCGTGGGCAATGCCAGCAGCCAGCAGACCTAGTGTGCGCAGCCGGGCCGCTTCGCTGGCGGCGGCATAGGCATTTTGCAAGGCCGTTTGGAGTTCGTTGGCAGCTTGAACCTGGCGAATGCGCTGCATGGCACTAGCCAGTAACACGGCACACTGCTGGGCAAAAGTTTGCTCATCAGGGCGAAACTGGCGTTCGCCCCGCGTGATCTCCAGGTTGCCCAGGTGTTCGCCGCCAAGGTGTAGTGGCAAGCTGAGTCTCGATGCACACGCAACCGGACTGCTCCTCGTTTCAGAACCAAATGTAATGGTAGCCCCCAACGTCGGCCCAATCAGCTCGGTGCCGATGAGTTGCACCTGTTGCGTGTTCTCCACGGTCACTAGCCGTTGCGACAACTGCTGCAACAACACATCGAACACCCGTTGGCGGCGCGTTTCGGCCTGGGCCGCCAGCCGCATGCTCTGGGCCAGGCAGATCGACTCGATCAAGGGCAGCACATATTCTGCCTGGTGCTCCAGCAGAGTGTCGCTCGTTAGTTCAAAATAGAGCACGCCCCAGGCGGAACCACCCTGTTGCATGGGCAGGCACAAAACAGGGAATCTGGGTGTGAACAGCGTCCGTAGCCCCTCATACTCAGCCGTTTCGGGCCAGGCGAGATAGGTTGCAGTTGGCATGGCATGCGCAGCGCCAATGTGTATGCATGCCCGCTCAGGTGCAAGCGTGGTGAGCCAGCCATTACGCCATAGCCAGGCAGCCTGGAACAGGGGATTAGCCCCAAGCCACATGTTGAGAGCGTTGGCGAACTGAGCCGTGGTCTGAACGTGCTGCAAGCGCAACGCGAGACCAGGCAAATCAATGTCATGAGCGACATGTTCGAGTTCCTCAACGGCGTTGTTGGAGGACAGCGTCTCTCGTAATGTCATTAAAGGCTGACAATCTGTGTGAGGAAAAAACTCAGTCATCATAATTATACACCTGATTTGCATCCACGCCGCAGCAGTCGCTTCCAAATTTGTGTGTG
>JALONX010000346.1 GCA_025454695.1 Chloroflexaceae bacterium | reverse complement strand
AAGACTGCGGCAAACACCAGCCCGGCCCACCAGCGCAGCAGCAGGCCAGCGCACAAGACCGCAATCACTGCGATAAAGGGATTGGACAGTTGTACCATGTCAGACCGCACGCCCGCTGCCGTCAGCAGGTAGGAGACAAGCAGGCCAACAAAGATGGCTGCGCTCTGGCGCACCAGCCCCCGGCGGGCAAGCCAGTAGAGCTGGCTATAGACCATCAGGATACTCAGCCAGAGTGGCAATACATTGAGTGGTTGTTGGTACACCGCTGGATCAACCAGAAAGAGCAGCATGGCCATCGTAGACAGAATCAGGAACAACGTCGTTATGACTTGCCCCAGTCGTTCGGTCAGTTCGCTGGTGGCCTGCCAGGGCTGACGCCATGCAATAAAACCCGCCAGAAACACCACCATCAGCAGGCGCAGCAGCGTGTCTAGTCGGAAGAGGTCGAACTCCTGTGGGAGATGAGCGATGAACTGTTCCAGCACCAGCCCGCTGCCTGCTAGCCCAAGTAACGCATAGAGCATACACCAGAGACGGAGGAGCCAGCGCCGTTCGTCCATCGGGCGGGTGGTTTGTATATAAACCAGACGATTCCAGATTGTAGTGAGCTGTATGAGCATTGGTGTTGATTGTCAAGCTGTTTGTCGTTCCGTCCGGGCCAGCACCTCCTGCGGCGAGCGGGCCGTCGTCACCCCCTCCAGGCTCACGCCCAGCTGGGTCAGCGTCAGGGCCACGCTGGGCGTGAGCCCGGTGATAGCGACCGTGCAGCCCAGCAGGCGTAACGATTGGGCGGTGTGCAGCAAGGCTTTCGCCACCTCCGTATCAACCATAGTCACGCCTGCAATGTCGAGAATCACCTGGCTGGCTCGGCGGGCGTTCACCTCGTCGAGCAGGTGACTGGTGAGGGCCTGGGCGCGGCGGCTATCGAGCGTCCCGACGATGGGGGCCAGCAGCACACCATCGTCCAGCTGAATGGCGCTGGTTTCGAGAGTCTGCACCAGTTCCAGCAGCCGCTGCTGTTCGATGTTGCGCTGGGCCAGGGCCTGAGCTTGCTGCTCGGCACGGGTACGCTCAGTTTCGGCGAGCATCCGTGCTTCCTCCGCCTCGCGTTTTGCTGCTTCCAGCCGTTGTACACTGTCTATCGCCATGCGACTCAAACAGAAGGCTCCAATGAGAAAGAGAAAGGTGATTAAGCCAACCAGAGACACCGCGTTTGCTGTCCCGGTGGTGCGAATAAAAAAAATAAGTGCAATGGCCACACCACTGCCGAATACCCAGCGGGGTGAAGTCAGCACAAGGGCTGTTGCTGGTGGAATAAGCACGACAACAGAGCTAAAAAGATTAGCTGACGGCTGTGTGGGAAACGTGAAGGCAATGGTGAGGGTGACATACACCACCAGGAGATAGCGTGCCCAGTCGAACCCGAAGTGGTAGCTTACGCCAAGCACGATGGTGACCAGTGCCCCTGACAGCGGCCCGATGAGCGCACCAGGATTGGGAACTCCCGTCGCCCATGCACTTACACCAGAAGTGAATGAAAAGCCAACTACAAAAACGAACATGATAAAGTTGATCGTGCGTTGTGTAAGGTACATAAAACCATCCTCTAGCGCTTTAAGCAGTATTGCGTATGTTGCCGACGGCGAGCGCCTGTCCATTCCTCCCAAGGGCTGCCGCTGTAATCCCGCTCTGCAAACTGCTTCGGGTAGTAATGTTGCTCAAATCCAACCCCAGGCCCACAATCGCCTGAGCTACCTCGGGGCGAATGCCCACCAGGGCCACCTCGGCCCCCAGCAGCCGGGCCGCCTGCACCACGCTCACCAGGCCCTGGGCCACCTGGCTATCTACCACGGGCACCCCGGTGATGTCGAGCAACAGGGTGCGGGCACGACTCTGCTCAATGCTGCGGAGGGCCTGTTCCTGCACCTGGCGCAGCCGCTCGGTGTCGAGCGCCCCCACCAGCGGCATGACCAGGGTATGCTCATGTACCGGCAACACTGGCACACTCATCTCCCGAATAACGTCCCGTTGGGTTTCCAGCTCATGCAGCAGCCGCTGCTGCTCAGCAGCGCGGGCCTCCACTTCAGCCAGAGTGGCGTTTAGGGCAGCTGTGCGTTCCTGCACCTGCTGCTCCAGCGAGTCGCGCAGTTGCGCCAGGTCGCGCTCGCGACTGAGCGCGGTAGCCAGGGCGCGGCGCAACGTGCTGCCAAAGGCCCAGAAGAAGCTGGAAATAATGATCGTGATGATAAGCGTCGTAAACGGTATGCGCAGTAGAATAGCGCCGAGGGGCGATGTGATGTCAATGCCCCTGCTCCCTGCGGCATGGCCGACAGTGGCAATAAGCGCCAGGCCACTGACAGCCAGCAACTCACGGCGGCCTGCCAACAAGCCAACCATTACCACCGGAATTAGAAGCCAGGGTGTAGCCGGAATCAACTCAGCACCATAGGCCACAATAGCGATACCCTGGGCAGCAATAAAGCCAAGGGCAGCAACCAGCACGGCGAGCTTAAAAACACCCCTGCGCAGTAGGAACATAGCGACAATCGGTGCAAGCAGACCCACAATGGCCGAAAGGAAGGCAACGGTGCGTCCTTGTTGCGGCCCACCAGCTATGCCAGTGCTGACAAACAGAATAAGCATCTGGAGGCAAATAACAATCAACAGAAAGGCTTGAAAAAGCGGCGCTTGCTGGCGTTCAATTGGATCAGTAAGAGCGGTGCGACTGAGCCATTGGCGTATGTGGGCAACCATGTGTGCATCTCTTTCGCGAATACTGTAATTTAATATAATGTTTTCCCGTCCGTCGTACTGTTCCTTTGTGCAAAGCGGTATCGTTCTCCGTGGCCTAACGCCACGCAAAGGCCCTAAAGCAATGCTTGCATCACCTGAGTATAGACGTTTGCCTCGGGAATTGAATATAGGTTACGAGTCCTTGCCAGACCAGGGAGAAGTACTATCGCTAACGCGGACTGCTGGTAACTAGACCTGTCTCTGCGTTTATTCCTATTGGGTTGAGGTACACCGGGTGCCACCAATGCGCAAAAAAGTGTTAGGTGTTGTGATGCCACCTGGCGAATGATCTGTAATGCTTCGCGTTCTTATTGTGTGGGTAGGTCGAACAACAGGGCACACACGCTCACCAGGCGCTTGTGAGAAGGATCATCGTGCATTGCTCATCGTTCATCGTTCATCATGCAATCTACAACCTCTGCCACATGTGGTACCATGCAACCAGCACCAGACGTAACGTCGCGTTGATGGAGGGGCCAGTCTATGCCGCCAGATGAACAGCAGAATCGGGTGACGCCCGCCATCGAAGACTATTTGAAGGCGATCTACACCCTGCAACAGCAGGATGGCAATGTCACTACCTCATCGCTGGTGGAACAGCTGGGCTTCAAGCCTGGCTCGGTGACGGGCATGCTCACCCGCCTGGCCGAGCTAAACCTGGTGACCCACACCCCCTACCAGGGTGTGCGCCTGACCGAGGCGGGCGAAAAGATCGCCCTGGAGGTCATTCGCCACCACCGCCTGCTCGAACTCTACCTGGTGGAAGCCCTGGGCTACAGCTGGGACGAAGTGCATGAAGAGGCCGAGCGGCTGGAACACCACATCAGCGAAAAGCTCGAAGCCCGTATTGCCGCCCACCTGGGGCAGCCCCGCTTCGACCCGCATGGCGACCCCATCCCTAGCCTGGCCGGGGAACTGCCCAGCAGCTCCGGCGACTCGCTGGCCGACATGGTGGTGGGCAGCACAGGCCGCGTGGTGCGCGTGCGCGACCAGAGCGCCGAGCGGCTGCGCTACCTGGCCGACCTGGGACTGGTGCCCGGCGCAACAGTTTGTGTGACTGCCAGCGCTCCCTTTGATGGGCCGGTCTCTATTCAGCTGGGTGATCAGGTGCAGGCGCTTGACCGGCGGCTGGCCCGTACCATTCTGGTGGAATCACTTCAATCCTAACGTCGTAGTGCGGACTTCAGTCTGCGTCTACGCCTGGCGATATTGGTCACGGACTGAAGTCCGCACGACCTTCAGCAATTGATTGGCAAACCCCATGGAATCCGAAACAGAACGTTACGCCGATCCCGAACGGGTGCAGCAGGTGCTGGCCCACCCCCTCGCCGAAGATGACGCCCGCCGGGTGGCCGAACTGTTTAAGGCCCTGGCCGACCCCACCCGCGTGCGTCTGCTCCACGCCCTTTCCCATAGTGAATTGACCGTGGGCGACCTGGCCCGTGTGGTGGAGATGGACGACTCGATCTCAGCTATTTCGCACCACCTGCGCTTGCTGCGCAACCTGCGCATTGTGCGCGACCGCCGCGAGGGTAAACAGATTTACTACGCCCTGGACGATGACCACATCGCCAGCATCCTCGGCCAGAGCCTGGAGCATGCCGGGCATACGTGAGACTCGTACTGCATAAGCTTTGCTGACTGCGATGGGTGCTGTGTGGCGACTCTGAAGGAGACCGGCACCTTTGGCGATGGTCTCAAACAAGCCCCAGGTTCCAGGTGCCGGTCTCCTGGCGAGGTAGGTTAGCGTTTGAGCAAAGGAGTCAACTCGATGACATCCGCCAGCAACCTCGTTCCCTACACTATTGACGAGCATCGTCACCGCTTTGCCGCCTGGGCTGCTGGCAGGGCGGCAAGCGTGCGAAACTGCCGTTTCTCAGTGGCGCAAGCGAGAATATTGCTTGAAGCCACAGGCTTGCAACACCATCTCGCTCACCCCGATCGCTTGCCGATGCCGCAGGACATTGACGAGTGCCATAGAGTTTGGCGCACCACCATTATTAATGCTGCCAAAGCAAAGTACAATCTTGTCCTCACCCACGGCGTTGCAGCAAAGCTCATTAACGTCTATTTGAAGGCAGCATTTGTATGCGGTGGCTACCATACTCATCCCCGCGTTCAAGCCCTCCATCCACCAATTGATAGCCTTCTACTTGATGAGTTGTCTTTGCACAATTTTGGCGGTAAGCGGCTTGACTGGGATACAGCTCGTAAACTCCGCTGGTCAAAACTCAACTGTGAGCAGTACGAAAGCATCATCACCGCCATCCGCATCTCACTGCCTGATGCACCGTTGTGGGAGATTGAGCAGTATTGGCGAGGATACCAGACCGGCGAACAAGATGTGGACGCTGAGGAATAAATAGTGGTAGCATCGCCTTTACAGCCCAATCGCATTCAAAAATAGAGTTCTTCGATGCATCCACCCTCCAGCATGGTTTTTCAAGCTAACGGTGCAGTTGCCAGTCTCTTCTTCATATGTAGTGGCTAAGGCGAGCAGCGCCCGCTGTGTTATCGGTGAGTCCACATGGGAGAGCCACAAGATTTTGTGGCTCTCCCATGTTTTCGTGGTGCATCGGTGCCGCCGCAGTGTTCGGTGGGTTAGTGACCACACTTCTACAGGTTCTCGGTTCTCGTTTCTCGGTTCTTTCTTCATTCTCAACTTTTAATTCTCAATTCTTAGTTCTTGTCGTATAATCAACGCTAGATGTATGAGCCGAACAAAGGCAGCCCCGTTCAGCCGTCAGGCAATCGTCAATCGTTAATCGCACGATGTATACGCCGCACAAACACAGCGCATGACTGTGCCGAGTCCGGCATTCATAACTCGTAACTCGTAACTCATAATTCGTAACTTGTTAACTGGAGGATGGTATGTCTGACGAGATGAAGGCACGCAGCAGGGTGATTACCAACGGGCATAGCCGGGCCGGGGCACGGGCCATGCTGAAGGCGATTGGCTTTAGCGATGCCGACCTGGCACGCCCGATTATCGGCATTGCCAACACCTGGATCGAAACGATGCCCTGCAACTACAACCTGCGTGACCTGGCGGTGAGGGTGAAGGAGGGCGTGCGGGCGGCGGGCGGCACGCCGATGGAGTTTAACACCGTGGCCGTGAGCGACGGTGTGACCATGGGCACCGAGGGCATGAAAGCCTCGCTGATCAGCCGCGACATGATCGCCGACTCGATTGAGTTGATGGGCCGGGGCTACATGTTCGATGCCATCGTTTGCCTGGTGGCCTGCGACAAAACCATCCCCGGCGCGGCCATGGGCCTGACCCGGCTCAACATTCCTGGCCTGGTACTCTACGGCGGCACCATTATGCCCGGCGAACACAACGGCAAGCCCATTACCATCCAACATGTCTACGAGGCGATTGGTGCCCACTCGGCGGGCAAGATTGACGACGCCGAGCTGAAGGCGATTGAGGACTCGGCCTGCCCCGGCCCCGGTGCCTGCGGTGGCCAGTATACTGCCAACACCATGGCCACCGTAATGGAGCTGATCGGCCTTTCGCCTCTTGGCTCTGCCGCCCCGCCCGCCATTGACGAGCGCAAGTACGAAATCGGCGTGGAAGCGGGCAAACTGGTGATGGATTTGCTCAAACGTCAGCTAAAGCCCCGCGATATTCTCACCCGCGCCGCTTTTGACAATGCCATTGCCAGCGTTGCCACCACCGGCGGCTCGACCAATGCCGTGCTGCATCTGCTGGCCCTGGCCCGTGAGGCAGGCGTGCCGCTCACG
>JALONX010000345.1 GCA_025454695.1 Chloroflexaceae bacterium | reverse complement strand
TTTGAATGATTGACGATGTAAAATGTATCCAACAGGTAAAGAAAGATAAAATGCGGACATACCACCGACCACTGGAGCACAAAATTGGCTATAATGCCACCTATTATGAAAGCCGTTAATCTTCGAAGCCGACGGTGACCATGGCATGCAGCCACTTAACGAAATACACTGGTCATGGTGTAATTTTACAATATATTTTGTTGGCGTATAGCTAGCAATTGACGAAGAGTAAGGCTTTACACGAAGTTATGAAAGAAATAAATGCTATTTTGCATGTAGTTCATATTCAGAATGCTTGCAGCATCAGCCCAGCGTAGCCCGTACATGCATGCATAAGATGCCGAATGAGCCTATAACTTCTGCAGCAATTGAGTGCGTTAACTTTTACACAACACCGAACACTACTAGCAATGTATTCGGTGCGTTCGAAGCCGATGAAGAACGTCATTTGCGCCATGATGATTGATGACGCCAACATTTCATGAATGTATATCCTTTCGTTAGCCAATCTGCAAATACAAGATCGAATGCTCAGCAATCCAGAACAGGATACGTCCTGCTCTCACGTCCCAATCTGCCAGCAATTTGCTCGCTTTAAACCGTCCGAATTCTCCGTAGACTAGGATCGCAACTATGCTCAGCTTTGATCGTAAGCCAAATCGTCAATTCCCAAGATCCCAAGATTACCCGTTCGCAATTCGATTTCTCTGTAACCTGACCCTAGTGTCATTATAATTGCTAAACTCTGGCAGGCTACGTATTGGCTGCTCAAGGGAATAATTTTAAACTCAGCCTTAAGACTATTCTTGAACTAGGTTCAGTTTTTGTCTAAACACAGCAGGAAGTAAGCGAATAATACGTCAACATGACGGCTGAGTTGTAACTCACTTGCAAACCATGTAAGTAACAATTGATAGAACACATCCAGCGATAGACAGCGTTCCACCGATGTAACTAAGGTACGTCAAAGCTGTTTGATGAACTGCGGTAAAGTTGACCTGTTAAACAAAACACGAAAAAACAGCAGAAGCATCACAACTGGCCTAAAATAACCCATCATCACGGATATGCAGCGTCACCACACCTTGCCGGGCCGTCAGCACAATCCGCACTGTGGCCGTGCGGGCGTGTTTGTAGGCATTCTGTAGCGCTTCCTGCACAATCCGGTACAGCACAATTTCGCTCTCGGTAGGCAGGCGTGGCAGCGTGTCGGCCTCCAATACCACTTTCATGTTGTAGGTATCCTGATAGCGGCGCACATAGGTGTGTAGCGCCCCCACCAGCCCTTGCTCGTCCAGGTTGCCGGGCCGCAGGTCAGTAATAAAACGGCGCACCTCGCTCAGACCATCTCTGGCCATGCCCAACATACGTTCAACCATCAGGGGCACCTTGTCGCGGCGCTGCTCATCATCAACCGCAGTGCGCAGGTGTTCCAGCAGCATCAGCGAGTTGGCCAGCACCTGGGCCGGGCCATCATGCACTTCCCGCGCCAGCCGCACCCGCTCTTCTTCGCGCCCCTTGATGACCTGCGAACGTAACGCTTGCGCCCATGGGTCAACCTTGTCGCCTTCGCCAGAACCACTGAGCGTGGCGCTGCTCATGTCAATCTGGCGCACCAGCTGGTCGAGCTGTTTCAGCGAGCGTTGAGCTTGTTGGTGAGCTTCGCGCTGAGTCTCAAAGGCGGCCCGTAAGCTCTGCTCGCGCCGGGCCAGGGTGCCAGCGGTGGGCAGCTTCTGGCTCACGGCAAAGCGGTGCTGCATAGATACTTCATCGTAGGCGCGTTCAGCCTGGCGTAGGTCGCTCGACGCGCGGGTAGCGCGTTGCTGGGCCACTTCCACCAGCGCCCGCAACCGGGTGAGTTGCACACCCACCACGGTTTGCGCCTCCGCCAGCAGGTCAGTCGGATCGGCGCTCACAGCCTGCTCCTTAAGCCTTTGGTTCACCACGTTGGATGCAAGTATAGCATACAACGCGAACCAATGTGAACCAGACGATTCACCCGAAGTTACCCGCAAAGAAACGCGAAGGGACGCGAAGAAAGAAACCGGATCATGTGAACCAGACGATGCATCGGAAGCAATCCACCAAGAGACACAAAGGAATACAAAGGAACGCGAAGAACGGAAACGAATAATGTAAAGTCTATCCTTTGCGTACCTTTGTGTGCATGGTACGCAGCAGGACACCAGGCTCCCGCGCTAACGCTACAGGCATTACTCCGCATCCCTTTGCGCTACTTCGCGGGTCATTTCATTATTGCTCGGTCTTGTTGCGCTGTTGCATCTGCCAGAAGAGGGCCATGGTATGTTGGATGGAGAGGAAACCGCGTCGGTTCAGCACTTCAGCCACCTGCGCCAGGGCCATGCGCTGCTGGGGGTCAGCAACGCGGTCAAGGTCAATATACAGCTCCTCGCCCTCGCGCACAAGGTACTGCCCCACGGCAGACTGCTCGTTGTAGGCCCGCAGCGCCGCCTGGTAAATCATTGCCTGGTCAGGCGGGATACGAATGCGGCCTTCCGGCGGAGGCGTTTCGGTGGTTGGCGTGGGCAACGCAGGGGCATCGTCCTCCAACGGCGGGGTTGGCGGCAGGGGCGGGGGCAGGGGCGGGGGGCGGGAGGAAAAATCGCCCCAGCTGCGATTAAGCATCACCAGCGTTGCGATCACCATCGCCACCCCCGTCACCAGTATGATGATCGCCTGAGTTATGTCCATAGTACTCGTGAAGAGAACCGAGAACCAAGAACCGAGAACCGCTCGTGACAAGGTGACAAGGTGACAAAAGGCGTTGCAGCGCTCATCGTTCAGCGCTCATCGTTCAGCGCTCTAGATCAGGCTGTAGTGCCAACTCAAGGGCTGGCCGCTGGCGTAGGGCATCACCCCGTGGAACTGGCGCGGCTCGGCACTAAACACCAGCGGCAAAAAGTGGCGGTCACCGGGCCAGAGATTGAGCGAGGGAATAGCCTCAATCGGCACCCATTCCAGCGTGCCTTCGGGGTTTTGCGTCAACGGCGTGCCGCTCCAGCTCTGGATTACAAAGATGAAGCCGAGCCAGTCTTCGCCGTGTTTGCCAAAGCCCGGCCAGCTAATCGTGCCCCGCAGACTCATTGCGCCCGCCTCGATCCCGGCCTCCTCGCGCAGCTCCCGGCGCATGCCGCTCACCACATCTTCCTGTGGTTCTAGCTTGCCGCCCAGGCCATTGTATTTGCCGTAATGGGCATCATCAGGCCGGGCATTGCGGTGGATCATCAACACCGCCTGGCCATTAGCCGAAAGCACATAACCAAGGGTGGCAATAATGGGGGTATAAGGCATTTCATTCAACTCCATGCTATGTACTACGTACTGCGTACTGCGTACTGCATAATGCGTAAACCGTAATGCGTAATCCGTGATGCGCAACACATGTTCATTGCCATTTTACGCAGTACGTAGTACGCAATAGAGTTACCACCCCTCCGACAGCCCCGCCCGGCCATGCAAAAATTCCATCACCCGGCGGCGGCTGCCCTTCTCGGTTGTGTCAGGCAACTCGCGCAGACTCACAAACTGAGCGGTACGAATTTCCAGGCTGCCCACAGGCGGGCTGGCCTCGCCCAGGGGCGTGCAGAGGTAGACCGCCACATAGTTGTTGAAGCCTTCACTAAAATTGTGATACATGCCGTGCAACCGCTCGACGCGCACCGGGCAACCGGCCTCCTCCATCACCTCACGCCGGGCTGCATCCTCCAGCGTTTCGCCCGCCTTCACCCCACCACCAGGCAGGCTCCAGGGCGTGCTGCCGCCCCGGTGACAGATCATCAACACTTCGTCGCCCCGCACCACCAGCGCCCGCACGCCCATCTCGGTGGGGCGCAGAATACGCCGCACCACATCACGCACGACAATCGCTAGATTGTAGGTCGTTGTCAGCAAACGGTCACGAACAGTGGAAATGGTAGAAGTGCTTTGCATGGCGCTGTCCTGGTGAATGTTTCTGAAAGCGGCACATATGGGTAGCGGGCTTTTCTATAATACCACAGCAACAGCGGTTTTGGCGTGAGTGATTTTTGACCTGACGCAGCAAAAGGTGCTGTGCTATACTGATCGCATCATAATGCGTAATGCGTAATCCAGCTTTTGCTGTCATCTTGTCACCTTGTTATCTTGTCACCTTGTCAAAGAACATGGCCACGCTTTCGAGTCCAGAACGAAGCAGCAGCCCGGCAGCCCAGAACAACGGGCTGCTTTACACGCGCTTCAACCTGCGCTGCGCCCTGCTCTTCGGGCTGATGATTACCAACCTGGCGGCGGTGCTGGCGGGGCTGGCCCAGCGGCTGCTGCCGGGCTGGCAGCCCGTCTATCTGCTTGGCGCGTGTTTTGTCATCGCCCTTGAGTCGGCGTTTGTGCAATACACCGTGCGGCAACGACGCATGTGGTTTATGGAAGCTTCGTCCTATGTGATGGCAGAAATCGCGGTGTTGCTGGCCGCAATGCGGGTGATCACCACGTTAGGGATGGGCGGTTCCACCCTGGAGGCCGATGTGCAATTGTGGCTACGCTCGCCGCTGGCAGCCGTGTTTGATACGGCCTACATTTGCCATGTGGCCGTCGGCATCATTATCGGTGTGTCGGCCCGCAACGTTGCCAGCAATATCCAGACACTGGAACCGAAACCGTTTGAAGGGCCAACCGGCGACGACCTGGAAAGCCAGGTATTTCGCAGCCGCAGCGAAGGGGAACGAAGCGAGGCCTTACGCCAGATCAACAACCGTTTTATCGGCGGCGGGGTGCTGCTGCTGCTGGCGATGGCCCTGCAAGTGGTCAACATCCGCACGCTTGTGGGCGATGCGTTGCAGGTGCAACCCAGCGTGGCGCTGGCGGCCTTCACCTACCTGGTGTGCGGCTTTCTGATCTATAGCCAGGCTCGCCTGGCCTGGAACCAGGCCCGCTGGCACATGGATGGGGCCGAGATTGAGGCGAGTGTGCTGCGGCGCTGGCACGGCGTGAGTCTGCTGCTGGTGCTGGGGGTTGCGGGCCTAGCCCTGCTGCTGCCCCGCCGCTATGGGCTGGGCCTGCTCGACTCGTTTCGCTGGCTGGTGGAGCAGCTGGCATGGCTTATCAACATGCTGATGTTCCAGCTGGCCATGCTGATCTCGACCCTGCTTGGTCTACTGATCGCCATCCCAGCGGCGCTTTTCGGCTGGTTTAGTGGTACGCCGCCTGCGCCGCTGCCGCCGCCAGAGCCACTGGTGCTGCCGCCGCCCCCGCCCGCGCCGCCCGCGCCCCCAGCCAACACCGATGTGCCGGTGCTGCCCTCGCTGATCTTCTGGCTCTGCATGGCGCTGCTGGTGGGCTACGCCCTGTGGATTACGCTGCAACGGCACCCTGGCGTGCGCCACGCCTGGCAGGTGCTGCGCAGCGGGCCGCTCCACGGGCTGTTTGCTCGCCTGGCGGCGCTGTGGCACGGCGTGCAGCACTACAGCCACCTGGTCGCCGAACGAATTGGCAGCCAGTTTCAACCGACCCCGCCCACCAACACCAGCCGCCAGCCACAGCTACGGCTCTCGCGGCTGGCCCCTCGTGAACTGGTGCGCTACTTCTACCGTTCGACCCTGGAGCGAGCCACCCGCGCCGGGTTCAGCCGCCGCCCCAGCCAGACGCCGGGGGAGTATGGCGCACGGCTGGCCGAGCAGTTGCCAGAAGCCCGCGACGACATCGCTACTCTGACCGAGGCCTACCAGCGGGCCACCTACAGCCCCCGCCCGCCCGGCGCTGCTGAAACCAAAACAATGAAAAAGCCCTGGCAACGGCTGCGGGCAGTGCTGCGGCGGCGGCGCGAGCGGGAGGAGAACGACCGGATTGTGAGGTGAGGTGTTGCCGCTGTGCGCCTGCATTGACATCGAATAAGTGTTCGCATATACTCCCTTCTGATGGAGAGGGGGGCTTATGGACACAGTTGTTTCTGATTTTGATGGGGCCTGGAAAGAAGCGCTAGAACGCTTTTTGCCCGAATTTCTGGCCTTTTTCTTCCCAGAGATTCACGCTGATGTAGACTGGCGGCAGCCAATTGTCTGGCTGGACACTGAGTTGCAGCAGGTTGCCCCGGAAGACCGGACGGGCAAACAGCGTGTGGACAAGCTGGTACGGGTGAAGCGGCGCGATGGCAGCCCCTTGCTGGTGCTGATTCATATCGAGATACAGAGCCAGACTGACATCGCCCTACCAGAGCGCTTATTCTGCTACAATAGTCGTATCTATGACCGTGAGCGGGTGCCAGTCATCAGTCTGGCCATTTTAGCCGATGAGTCGCTGGCCTGGCGACCGAGCCAGTTTGGCTATGGGCTGTGGGGGTTTGACCTGTTCATGCGCTTTCCCACGGTCAAGCTGCTGGACATCCCACGGGCTGATCTGGAAGCCAGCCCATCGCTGTTTGCCGCGCTGACCCTGCTGCACCGGGATGCACAAGAAACGCGGGCCAGAACTGGTGGCGCAAAGCCGCGACCAGTTGCGGCAGGTGGAAGTGGAGGAACGGGGCATGACTCGATTTATTTCCCAAATTGAAGAACTGAGCTACCAGGAAGGCCGGGAAGAGGGACGGGAAGAGGGACGGGAAGAAGGCCAACGCCTGCTGGTGTTGCGCCAACTCACCCGCAAACTTGGCCTGCTGCCCGCAGCTACCGAAGCTCAAGTCACAACACTTAACCCCGATGACCTGCTGGCACTGTGCGATGCCCTGCTGGACTTCACCAAACTGGACGACCTGACCGATTGGCTCGCACAGCACCCAGCCGCTACATAGGGCAGACTCAGCGGCAAAAACTTAGGCCCGACTGGCGTCACGGTAGTGCAGCAGCCGCATGCCGTAAAGTGTAACCAGCAGCGCTGCCCCCACATCGGCTAGCACGGCCATCCACATGGTGCCCAGGCCCAGCAGCACCAGCAGCAGAAACACCAGCTTAATGCCGATGCTAAAGGCCACATTTACGCCAATGGTTTGCGTGGCGGCCCGGCTGAGCCGAATGGCGAAAGGCAGCTGCCGTAGGTCATCGCTCATCAGGGTGATGTCAGCGGTTTCCATGGCCTGGCCCGTGCCACCGTGCGCCCCACCAATGGCAATGCCCACATCGGCCGTCGCGAGGGCGGGCGTGTCGTTGATGCCATCGCCCACCATGGCCACCGGGCCGTGCTGCCGTTGCAACGCCTGCACCGCCGCCACCTTCTGCGCTGGCAGCAGGTCGGCCTGCACGACACCAACGCCCACCTCGGCCCCGATGCGCTCCGCTGTGTGTCGGTTGTCGCCAGTGAGCATAACGGTTGACATGCCCAGCCCTCTCAACTCGGCCACAGCCTCCCGGCTGCTAGCCCGAACCGCGTCCGCCATGGTAATTGTGCCCAGATATACACCATCGGCACTCACTAGCACCGGTGAGTAACCCTGGCCTGCGTCGTGCGTAGCCGCATGGCAATGGGGCATCGCATGCGGAATGGCGCTGTCGAAATAGGCATGGCTGCCCACCAGCACCTCACGCCCGTGTACCCGCCCGTTGACACCCCGCCCCACCAGGGCTGCTACATCTTCAGCCACCGGGTAGCGTTCGGCCACACCCCGCACCCTTGAGGCCGACACAATCGCGTGGGCCAGCGGGTGTTCGCTACGTCGCTCAATCGCGTAGGCAAGGGCAAGCACGTCGTCGCATTCGGCACACTGGTCGGCACCGCTGCATGCCGCCGAACGCACCTGCACCACACTGGGCTGTCCCAACGTCAGCGTGCCGGTTTTGTCGAAGGCCACGACCCGCACCCGACTGAGTTGTTCCAGGTAAGCCCCGCCTTTAATCAACACGCCGTTGCGGGCGGCGGCACTCACGGCGCTGATCACGCTCACCGGCGTGCTGATCACCAGCGCACATGGGCAGGCCACCACCAGCAGGGCCAGGGCACGGTAGAGCCAGCCGGTCTCAGCGGGCGTGGGGTTCCAGAAGGGCTGGCCGAAAAGCAACGGCGGCAGGGCCGCAACCAGAACCGCCAGCACCACCACCGCTGGCGTGTAGACACGGGCGAAGCGATCCACAAATCGCTGGACAGGAGCACGGCGCTCCTGAGCCTCCTCCACCAGGCGGATCATGCGGCTGATGGTGGTATCCGCCGCCAGGTGCGTCACCTCCAGCTCCAGGCTGCCCTCGCCGTTGATACTGCCCGCAAATACCGCTGAATCCATTATCTTTTCGACCAGGCGGCTTTCACCGGTGATGGGGGCCTGGTTGACCAAGGAAACCCCGGCCCGCACCAGTCCATCCATTGGAATACGCTCGCCAGGCCGCACCACAATGCGGTCGCCCACGGCCAGCGCGGCCACGGGCACCCGTTCTTCGCAGCCCTGCCCACAACATGTGGAACTGAGTCTGGTGGCGGTTTGCGGCACCACCTCCATCAAACTGCGAATGGCATGGCGGGCGCGGCTGGCGGTGTAGCCTTCCAGCGCTTCGCCCAGGGCAAATAGCACCATCACCATGCCAGCCTCGGTGTAGGCGCCAATCACCACCGCACCTACGGCGGCAATCGTCATCAGCACATTGATGTTGAGATCACGGTTGAACCGCAGTGAGCGCCAGGCACTACGGGCAATCGGGCCGCCTGCCACTAGCAGTGCCCCCAGCGAAAAAGCATCAATCCAGGGTTCGTCCCAATGCAGAATCTCGTGGAGGAACAGCCCCGGCAAAATGAGCAGCAGCCCCAGCAGGGCCAGCCGCGTTTCCCAGCGACTCCAGAGAAAAGCCAGAAAACCAGGCGGAGCCGAGGGCGCGGTGGGAGTCGTTGTGGTTTCGGCCTCAGCTACCTCATAGCCCAGCTCGCGCACGCGGGCGACGACCGCCTCACGACTCACCGTGCCGCTCACCTGCAACTTCTCGCTGGTGAAGTTGAGGTTGCAATGCTCCACGCCTTTCAGGCGCACAACGCCGGTCTGGATCGTCTGGGCGCACCCGGCACAGTCCATGCCACGAATGTTCAGGGTAAAGCTGGTATTGGTCATAACCTGAACCTCCTGGGGAGCAGGTGAGAGTCTGTCTCATTTACTTCAATATTTGAACAAGTATTAAAATATTAGCACAAAAAAAGAGGAAAGTCAAGGGTACAACGTAAAACGTAATGCGTGAAACGTGAAACGCGAGGAACGGCACAGGGCCAGTCCAATCTGCGTAATCTGCGTAATCTGCGGACAAAAGCTATTCTGCCTCTCCGCGTTCTCCGCGCACTTCGCGGTGAGGAACAAAGACATCCTCCAGCACCATCGCCCCGATGGGTAGCAGCGGCACCAGGCCCAGGTTGTAGCGCTCGGCGGCGGCACCCTCCAGGCGTAGCACCTTCTGCCCAAACAGAATCAGCAGCGGCAGCGAGACGGGCAGAGCCGCCAGCACCACCAGCCGGGGCAGCACTCGTTCGCGGGGCAGTTTGCCAAGGGCAGCCTGGCCCGCCGTCACCACCGCCAGGGTGTTAAACAGCAGGCGGCAGTGTTCGCGAATACTCTCGTTGCGGAGACTCAGCCAGGGAATCTTGGGCCAGAACTGGCGCGAGTTGCCATGCAGAATCACCATCACAACGACGTTGGCCAGGATGAAGCCGACTTTTCCAAGAAATGTGCGGGCCATCGTTCGCTCCGTTTTGCCACAGATGGCACAGAGGGCACGGAGAGCTGAAACAG
>JALONX010000344.1 GCA_025454695.1 Chloroflexaceae bacterium | reverse complement strand
CGCCTGGGCTGGGCACTGCTGCTCTACCAGAGCGAAGAAGAGGCCCTGGCTCTGGTGGATCGCACCATCTGGACGGGCATTATGACTGCCATAGCTGTGAGCGTTGTCGCCATACTCGTAGCCCTCCTGCTCGCTGCGCTGATCACCGCACCGCTGGCCCGCATGGCCCAGGCCGCTCGGGCCATTGCCAGTGGCGATTTCGGCCAGCGCATTCCCTTCCAGGGCCGCAACGAGATCGGGCGGCTGGCTGCCAGCTTTAATGCCATGGCCCAGGCCGTGGAAACCCGCCGCCAGGCCGAACAGGCCGCCCAGGCCGAACAGCTGCGCCTGCAAGAAAACATCATTCAGTTGCAGGAAGCTACGCTGAAGGAACTGGCCGTGCCACTCATCACCCTGGCCGACCATGTGCTGCTGCTGCCGCTGATTGGCACGATTGACCAGCGCCGTAGCCAACAGCTGATCACAACCTTGCTCGCAGGAGTTGCCCAGCACCGCGCCAGCCAGGTTATTCTCGACATGACCGGCGTGACCCACATGGACGAGTGGAGCGCCGCCAACCTTGGGCAGCTGGTGCAGGGCTGCCGCCTGCTGGGGGCCGAGGTGGCGCTGGCCGGGCTGCGCCCCCACGTTGCGAACATGCTGGCCACCACCGCCATTGCAACCAGTGACATCACCATCTTCAGTAGCCTGCACACGGCCACCGAAGCGCTGCTGAAGACGGAATAAATGTAGCAGGGCAACCACAAGCTTTGCCCCTACAACTAACCGAAAAACATCTGATCTTTGATGTTTTTCGGTTTTTTATTGCCCATTTTTTGTGATCGTAGGTGTCACAACCTCGGCTTATACTCCTTTTAACTCAATTGAGAACGACCTTCCAGTTTTGGGACGAGTAAAGGAGTACGTATGAACGAGACAATGACCCTGGAAGTGAGCACCTGCGTCTATGGCCTGGGCCGTTCGGCCACCACGCCACCCTTGCTGCTTAGCCTGCCCGCCCTTTCGTCAGGTGCAGGGCATGCCGCCAGCCTGCCCGCCCGCGACTTGATTGCCGCCCACGTGCGGGCCGAAGTGGAGCGTGCCCACACCACCCGCGTCGGCAGCATTGCCCTGCACTACCTGCTGGCCGACGACCCGCGCCTGAAACCCACCGCCGCGCAACCAGAAGCGACCCCAACCCTCCGTATGGAAGACGAGATCGCCCGCGCCTGGCAGGGCCTGGCCGAGCGCCGCTACATGCTGCTGGTGGATGGGATGGCCGTGACCGACCTCGACACGCCGCTCACCCTGACGGGCCGCAGCCGGGTGAATTTCGTGCGGCTGCTGCCGCTGATTGGAGGTTGAGCCATGCACTCACTCGCCGTCAGCCAGCTTCAGGGGTTGCTGGGCCGCAGCGCCACCGAGGAAACCACATGGAACGAGCTGCGCCGCTTTGAAGCCGCCGCCATTCCCATCATCTACCGCCTGTGGGAGTTGCAGCAGTTGGAAGAGGAAGAGAACAACTGGCATCGCTTCTGGGAACTGGTGCAGCCCGGCTATGGCGAAGCTGCGGCCCGCTACAACCAGCGCCGCGCTGCTGCCGTAGCCGAACTGGCCGCCAGCATGGGCGTGGTTGAGTCTGGGCACGGCGCGGCTACGCTCTACATGCACCCGCAACTCTGGCAGCCAGCCTACCAGCAGGGCCACGGCTACTACAGCCTGGAACGGGCTTATCTCGCCCTGCTGGCCGATGTGGCCCGCACATGTGCCCTGAGCTACCCGCCTGCCGATTGGCCCCAGCGCCTGGCGAGCCGCATGGTGGCGCTCTTCACTGGCAGCGCCGTGGGCGAGCGCGAAACACCGAATTTGCTGGAATGCCTGGGCTACCTGTGCGCCTACGCCCGCGCCCACGCTGGCCCGCCCCAGCTCATTGCCCTGCTGGATGCGCTGGCGACTGGCGATTGCCTCGCCGCGTGGCAGCAGCTGACTGCCTTAGCCAACCAGCCCGCCGCCAGCGGCGCTGACCAGTTTCGCCGCAGCTGGTTGTCGTCGGGCAGCAGCATGGCCCTGGTGCTGCTGGAACATCTGCACCGTGCCGGGCGGCTCGACAACGGCAGCTTTCGTCGTTTGCTGGAAGCCTTGCCCGGCAGCCTGAGCACCATCAACCACTTCATTCACCAGCGGCTCGAAACCGAAAGCACCGACGAGGATGACGATGATGTGTTTGATGACGATCTTGATGAGCCGCAACCAGCTGCCGCCAGCACCGACGAACTGCGTGAGGCCCTGGCCCCCATGCTCGACGCGGTGTTGTGGGAGATGCTCAGCGACATGCGCCCGGAAACCTGGCCCGTGTTACGGCAGATCAGCTACCTCAGCGGCGGGCGCTATCTGCTGCGGCTGCTGGAAGAGGTGGAATGGCGCGAACTCGACAGCCTGCACCCGCGCTATGGCTATGACGACATCGCCTCGGTGCTGACCCACATGTTGGGGGTGTTGCGCTGGCGCGACGACGACCACCACGGCAAGCTGGTGCAGCTGCTGCGCCAGTTTCGCCCGGCGACCCTGCTGGCGTCCCTGCCCCACGCCAGCGCCTACGAAACCGAACTGCTCGCGGCGCTGGATTGGCCCGGCAGCCCGGCCCTGGTGGCGCTGCTCAAACGGGTGCAGCAAACCGAACCGGCCCGTTCGACGGAACCAGAAGCGGGTGTCATGATACGACAGGAGGTGCTTGATGTGGTAGGCAGCATGCAGGCTGACCATGTGGCCGAGCTGATGAACGGGTTGAGTCGCCACTACAAAGAAGCGGTGACGCTGGTGCGGGCGGCCCTGGGCGAGAATCGCAAGGAGATACGGCGGCTGTTTGGGCGGCGCAACCAGCTTGCCGCCCGGGCACTGGGGCTGCTGCCGCTAGAAAAGCCCGACGAGTTGTTGCAGCGCTACCTGCTGCTCACCCGCTACCAGCGCGAAGCCAACAGCAGCGGCGCGGGCAAAAAAGCCTACGAACGGGCGGCGGCCCTGGCCGGGCTGGCCAACCTGGCCGCCAACGCGGGCTTCAGCGATGTGACCCGCATGGAATGGGCTATGGAGGACACCATTGGTGCCCAGGGCGTTGCGCCAGGCCGCCAGTGGCAGATTGAAGACTACAGCTTGACCCTGGTGCTACGGGGCAGCACGCCCGCCATCGAAGTTTCCAACGGCAAACGCACGCTGAAGCGCACGCCCGCCGCCGTCACCCGCGACTATGCCTACCGCGAGGTGAAGGCCACCCTGGAACAGGCGCAAGACCAGGAACGGCGCTACCGGCTGGCCTTTCTGGAAGCCATGCGCCGGGGCCAGCCCCTCAGCGCCGATGAACTGGCCCTGCTGCGGCGCAACCCACTGGCCGTGGCCCTGCTTGAGACGCTGGTGCTGGTTGATGAAGCGGGCGCAATTGGCCTCTACCGGGCCGACGACAACACCCTGGAAGGTAGCCACGGTGAACGGGTGCCGGTGAGCGGCGCAGTGACGATCGCCCACCCCTACGCCCTGGTGCAGCTTGATGTGCTGGCCAACTGGCAGACCGAACTGGTGCGCCGCCAGGTGGTGCAGCCCTTTAAGCAGGTCTTTCGCGAGCTTTATGTCATTACGCCTGCGGAAGAGGAAGCGGCCTACAGCTCTGGGCGGCTGGCCGGGCGGCGGCTGCGGGGGCGGCAGGCCACGGCGGTGCTGGCCAACCTGGGCTGGCAGATTGATGGCTACGGCACGGTGCGCAAGCCCTTCCACCAGCTCGGCATCGTCGCCCATTTTGCGGCGGGCACGGGCTACGGCTACTACGATGACGACGACGGCGACCAGGCAACCACCGGAGCGCTGGAGTTCTGGCCGCTGAAGCAGGAATACCAGCGCTACGGCGAAGAGCGCCGGGTGAAGCTGGCCGACATCCCACCGCTGGTGTTCTCCGAAGTGTTGCGCGACCTGGACGCGGTGACCGTCATCGCCCACCAGGGCGACGAAGAAGGCACCTCCCGCGAGGTGGTGCAGCGACGGGCCGACCTGCTGCGGGCCACCGCCCAGGCCCTTGGCCTGAGCCAGGTACAGGTAGCAGAGCCGTTCGTCTGGGTGACGGGCAGCCGCACGCGCTACCGCATTCACCTCGCCACCGGCGCGATTTACCTAGAAAACGGGCGCTACCTCTGCATTGTGCCGAGCCAGAAGGAGCGCAAGGCCATTTATCTGCCGTTTGAGGAGAGCGGCGAGCCGGTGATGAGCGAAATTATTAGCAAGATGCTGCTGCTAGCCGACGACCGCCGCATCAGCGACCCGACGATTTTGCAGCAGCTGCCGCCCGCCCGCCAGGCCGCCTGAATCGCCCGTATATCACCATGTAAAAGCACCTCATTGGGGTGCTTTTACATGGTGGTTGAGTTAGACATTACCAGTGGCGTCCTGGTGACTGCCAGTGCTCGTCTGGTCGCCCATCAATTCAGGGCGATTAGCGCGAAACCAGGCCACTTCATCACGGAGGGTTTCGCTAAAAGGACGGAAGGTAGCGCCAAGCTCGTTCACTGCTTTTGTGGACAAGGTGCGGCGACGCACACGGAGCGTCTTGATGCCATTCGTCGTGATCAGCGTGGGGCGGCCTGTGAGTCGGCTGATACGTTCGCTGACGAAGGCGACGGTAAGGGCCAGCGGATACGGGATAGGCATGCTGGGCGCAGGCACGCCGCTCACCTGGTTCAGCAGTTTGAACAGCTGGGCAAAGCTAACGATGGTATCGCCGCCAACGATGTAACGTTCGCCACTCACGCCACGTTCAACCGCGTTGGTCATCGCCTGAGCCACATCGCGGGCATCAACTGGCGAGCCATAACCTTCGATCACCCCCGGCAACTTGCGATTGAGAAAGTCGAGGACGATCTGGCCGCTGCTGGTTGGGGCGGTGTCGCCAGGGCCAAACATCCAACCCGGCAGGATCAGCACCACTGGCAATGCGCTGCGGGTGAGAAAGGTGACAATTTCTTTTTCCGCTAGTACCTTGCTACGGAAGTAGAGGTTCTCCATCACGTAGTTGTCGGGGTCGCAGCTTTCGTCGCCCCAATCGCTGCCTGGCTTCATGCCGATCACACCAGAAGAACTGGTGTAGATCACCTTCTTTACCCCATGTCGCTCCGCCTCCGCCAGGAGCTGGATGGTGCCACGAATGTTAATCGCCTCCAGCGTCTTCCAGTGATCACCCGGCTGATAGTATTCACGAAAGTAGGCTGCCGTGTGGAAGAGTACGTCACATCCGGCCAACTCGGTGGCAAACCCGCTGATGTGTTCCATGTCACCCGGAACAATGGTGACATCCAGACCAGCAAAGACACGGGCTGCTTTTTCCGGTGAACGAGCCAGGGCCTTGACCGCATAACCCTGCTGAAGCAGCAGGCGCACCAGGTTACTACCAAGCAGTCCAGTACTTCCAGTAACAAAAGCTTTCACCATCATCTCCTTGTCTACCTAATTTTCAGTAGGTTTGATACACACAAAATACCGCCCATCATGCATCTCAGCGTCGTCGCAATCCATCCAGAAACAAATCAACCGTATCCACCCCAAGGGCAGGTTTTGGCGTTGCGCTATAGCGACCAATATCGTGGAGGGACTCAATCGCGGCGAGAAACAGAATCGCACTCACCTTCTTGTCCACCAGGCGGATTTCGCCACGCTGGTAGGCGGCTTCAAACAGTTCCTCGATGGGCATAATCAAGGCACCGTAGACTACCTTCACCAGGCGATGTTCATGCTCCGCTCCTATTGCAAGGACATCAGAACGAAAGAACCGGGCCATATCAACCGGCGGCTGGGATAGCAGCCATTGAGCCGCCGCCCGCAACTGCTCCCGCAGGTCGGCTGGAGCCTGTTCAAGGGCCGACCTGAGACCGGCAGCATGCCGGGCAAAGCTGCGTTCGGTGACTTCAATAAACAGCTGCTCTTTGCCACCGGGCACGTGGTGATAGAGCGACGCCTGCCGGATTCCCAGGGTCGTGGCAATATCACGCATGGTGACGGCGGCATAGCCCCGTTCGCTAAAAAGACGCTCAGCAGCGTTTAATACCCGCTCACGGGCCGCACTTACCTGGTTATCAGACACGCAACTCCATTTCTCAACCTACCGTTCATTAGGGAGTATAGACGAGATTTATAATGTTGTCAATAGGACATTTCAATTAAGCAAGCTTGCACGGGTTGATAGTGTTGCACACACGTCAGCATCGCTACGTAGCTGCCAATCACCCCATAATCACCCCTGCGAGTAATAGACAACCTATACCTTCTGCCTGTACCCTGGAGCAGACACAGCGTTAAGTCGCTACGTTTGCGCAGAAGGGTGAACCACCATGGGTTACAGAAGTGCCGCCCGAGTCTGGTTTATAGGCATCAGTTGTATGTTGTTGCTTGCCGCCTGCACACCAGCACCAGAAGCTCGTGTGCCCTCGCCCACGGCCTTGCCCACCGCCTCCCGCGTTGGAGCATGGAAAACCGCCGTCATCGCCGACGCAACACCGCAGGTGACGCCGCGCCCAACCTCGACCTACCGTTCGCCAACTGCGACAAGCGTACCAACGCCGGGGG
>JALONX010000343.1 GCA_025454695.1 Chloroflexaceae bacterium | reverse complement strand
CTTGCCGGGCTACAAGCATCTCGATTAAATAGCTCTCACAAAGCCTGTCCTGAGGTATCGGAGGGGCACCAAGGCACAAAGGGAGCGCACACTGATGGCTCTCGCAAAGCCTGTCCTGAAGCATTGAAGGGCCGCAAAGGGGTTTGTAAGGTTTCGTAGTGCGGACTTCAGTCCGCGTTGTGGAACGCGAAGATGTGTGCCACAAGCCATGGACTGAAGTCGGCGTCTGGGACGCCAAAACACGCTCATGAAGATGAACCCTGACATCCGGTATAGCCCGCGTAGGCGGTCTTCGCAGTGCCAAGCCGCGCCCTTGAGGGCTACGGCCAGCGGGTATACCCGTTGTAATGCGTAAAGCTCATAAGCGTGTTGTTGCGGTTTTCGGGTTAGTTTTGTTTTTATTTTGCACCACCCCAAACACAACGAGGCCGGGTTGAGGTAGAACCTCGACCCGGCCTCGTCAATCGAAAATCGAAAATCGAAAATCGAAAATCGCTAGGCCACTTCCGGCTCGCCTCTGGTGCGGTTGAGGTCGAAGAAGGCCAGACGGAACTTGTCGCGGCAGCAGGCGCAGGTGCGGCGGCCCACCCGCACATTGATGAAGAAGGCGAAGAGCGGAGCCGTCACCAGCATAATCAAGCTGTAGATTGCTGGAACCACAGAAATATCCGGGCTAATGGCCAGCGTGTTGGCCAGGGCAATCGCCAGCACCCCATTCTGAATGCCCACTTCAATCGGTAGGGCAATCCCCTGCGACCAGCGCAGACTCAGCAGGTAGGACGCCACAAAACCAAGGCCCATCGTTCCTACATTCAGCAGCAGCGTGGCCGGGCCAACATCAAGAAACGCCTGCACAATGATGTTGCGCTCGCGGATGACGGCAGCCATAATCACCAGGAAGAGTAGCACCAGCGAGGCCAGCTTGAAGCCGTCGTCCAGCGTGTTGACCAGGCCGGGCTTCTTGACCCGCAGCAGCATGCCCAACCCCACAGGCACCACCGTCAGCAGAATGACCTGCAACACGATGCGGCCCAGCGGTACTTCCACCACGCCGTTCTGTCCAAGGAAGTAGTTCACTGCGAAGGCAATGTAGAGCGGGGCTGTGATGGCCGTGGCCACGTTGGAAATAGCGCTCACCGACACCGAGAGCGCCATGTCGCCACGGGCCAGATAGGTGATCAGGTTGGAGGTGGGGCCACCAGGGCACGAGGCCAGCACAATCATACCAACAGCGAAGAGGGGCGGCAGGTTCAGCAACCATGCGATACCAAACGCGATCAGCGGGGTAAGCACCAGTTGGCACAGAATACCAATAGCGGCAGCGATGGGAAACCTCACCACCTGCTTGAAGTCGGCTACCGTCAGCGACATGCCCACACCAAGCATGATAATCGCAATCGCCAATGGCAAAAAGACATCCGTAATTACACTCTGCTCCATGGGGTGCCAACCTCCTCGCGCATTCCAACGTGTTGCTAATTATTGATATATAAACGATATACCTATCATAGTCCTATTTCTGGTTTTAGCGTAGGGGAAAAATAAACAGATACGGCGGGAAACATTCCCCGTTAGCCTGTTTTGGAAGGCCCATAGAGCCACTTGAGAGCTTTTGAGAGTCTTTTTTGGGCTTTTGAAAGCCAGTCTGCGTTACAATACTCGTAGAAATTGTTGCGACAGATGTCACAATGTCTGTGCAACATGATCCCCGCCTGGTTGCCTCCGACGAAGCAGGAAACCACTGCGCCGATCACAGCTTACATTTCAGAGAGGCAAAGAAGAAAAAAATGGGAACGAAGAACTCACGTCTGCAAGGGTTTTATCAACTGAATCCGTTTGAGCGGCTTCAAATGGTCAAGTCGTTCGACGGGCTGAATGATGAGGATTTACGCACGTTGCATGGTGGCAATGGCTCCCTCACCATTGAGCGGGCTGACAAAATGATTGAGAATGTCATCGGCACCTATAACTTGCCGATGGGCATTGCTACCAACTTTCAGGTCAATGGGCATGACAAGCTCGTGCCCATGGTGGTGGAAGAGCCTTCGATTGTGGCGGGTGCCAGTTACGCCGCTCGCCTGGTGCGGGCTGGTGGTGGTTTCCATACCAGTAGCACCCCGCCGTTGATGATTGGTCAGGTGCAACTGGTCAACGTGGCTGCGCCCCACAGCGCCCGCATGGATATTCTTGCCCGCAAGGCCGAAATTCTGGCCCTGGCCAACGCCCAGAGCCGCTCACTGGTGGGGCTTGGCGGTGGTGCCCAGGATGTGGAAGTAAACATCTTCCCCACCAGCCCCATGGGGCCGATGCTGGTGGCCCACCTGGTGGTGGACTGCCGCGATGCGATGGGTGCCAACGCCATCAACAGCATGTGTGAAGCGGTGGCCCCGCTGCTGGAGGAGATCACTGGCGGGCGGGCCTACCTGCGCATCCTTTCCAACCTGACCGACCGCCGCCTGGCCCGCGCCCGCGCCGTGGTGCCTGTCAGCGCCCTGGAGCGGGACGGACTCAGTGGCGAAGAAGTGGCCGAGGGCATTATGTGGGCCTACGCCTTTGCTGCCGTAGACCCCTACCGGGCCACCACCCACAACAAAGGCATTATGAACGGGATTGACCCGGTGATTGTGGCTACCGGCAACGACTGGCGGGCGGTAGAAGCGGGCGCACACGCCTACGCATCACGCAGCGGTCAGTACACCTCTCTTTCGGTGTGGGAGCGCGATGCCGAGGGCAACCTGGTTGGCACACTGGAAATGCCCCTTTCGGTGGGCATTGTCGGTGGTGCCACAAAAGTACATCCCGCCGCCCAGACAGCCCTCAAACTGCTCAATGTGCAGTCGGCCAACGAACTGGCCGAAATCTGCGTCTGCGCTGGCCTGGCCAGCAACCTCGCCGCCATGCGTGCCCTGGCCTGTGAAGGTATTCAGCAGGGCCACATGGGGCTGCACGCCCGCCAGATCGCCATGGCCGTTGGTGCCCACGGCGTGATGGTGGACGAAGTAGCCCGCCGCATGGTCGAAGAGCGCAACATCAAGCCCGCCCGGGCCGAAGAACTGCTGGCCGAAATCCGCCACTAAATGCACCAGAACGTGCTGGCAGAGGTGTCCCGTTGAGGATGCCTCTGCCGGGCTATGCCCCAAAAAGGAGAACAACGATGATGAAACCCTCGCGACCTGTGGGCCTGGTGGGCTACGGTCTCTACATCCCGCGCTACCGCATTGCGGCGAAGGAGATCGCCCGCATGTGGACGGACGGCAGTGCCGCGCTGCCGGTTGAGGCCAAAAGCGTGCCCGGCCCCGATGAAGACACCATCACCATGTCCATTGAGGCGGCCCGCAACGCCCTGGCCCGGGCGGGCCTGTCGGCTGAACGCCTCAGTGCGGTGTGGGTGGGCAGCGAAAGCCACCCCTACAGCGTCAAGCCCAGTGGCACGGTGGTGGCCGAGGCCCTGGGGGCGGCCCCCTGGGTCAGCACGGCGGACTGGGAATTTGCCTGCAAAGCCGGGAGCGAGGCCCTGACCGCCGGGATGGGCATGGTGGGCAGCGGCATGGCCGAATATGTGCTGGCGATTGGGGCCGACACAGCCCAGGCCCGCCCCAGCGACGCGCTGGAATACACCGCCGCCGCTGGTGCCGCTGCCCTGCTGGTTGGCCCCGCCGAAGAGTCGCTGGCGACGATCGAGGCGACGATTTCCTACGTCACCGACACGCCCGACTTTTACCGCCGCGAGAACCGGCCCTACCCGGTGCATGGTAATCGCTTCACTGGCGAACCGGCCTATTTTCACCAGACCACCAGCGCCGCCAGCCGCCTGCTGGCCGACCTTGGGCGCACGCCGCAGGACTATACCTACGCTGTGTTTCACCAGCCCAACGCCAAGTTTCCCCAGGCTGCCGCCAAACGGCTCGGCTTTAGTGACGCCCAAATCGCCCCCGGCCTGCTTTCGCCGCAGATCGGCAACACCTATTCGGGCGCGGCGCTGGCGGGCCTCTGCGCCACCCTGGATGTTGCTAAACCTGGTGACACGATTTTTGTCACCAGCTACGGCAGCGGCGCGGGCAGCGATGCCTACTCGCTGGTGGTAACGGACACCATTCTGGAGCGACGCAGCCGTGCCCCGCTGACGGCGGCCTACCTCAATCGCAAGGTATTTGTGGACTACGCGGTGTATGCCAAGTGGCGCGGCAAACTGGTAATGGGCTAACGAATGCGTGATGCGTAATGCGTAACTCGTAAGCTAAGATTATGCAGACGCAGAAAAAGGATACATGATGAACAACGTTTACATCATTGGGGCCGGGGCGACGCCAGTTGGTGAACACTACAGCCGTAGCCTGCAAGACCTGGCCCTGGAAGGGTTGCGAAGTGCCCTTGCCGACACCCAGGCCGACATCAGCCCCCGGCGGATTGGGGCGCTGTATGTGGCGAATGCCTATGGCGAAAGCCTGGCCGGGCAGGGCCAGCTTGGCGCAGCTATCGCCAGTGCCGCCGGACTGGAAGGCATTCCAGCGCTGCGAGTCGAGGCGGCGGGGGCCAGCGGCGGCGTGGCACTGCGGCAGGCCATGCTCAGCGTCGCCAGCGGTGCATTTGATCTGGTGGCGGTGGTGGGGGTGGAGAAAGTGACCGACAAGCTTGAAGCGGCGATTGAAGCAGCTCAGATGCTGGCGACCGATTCGGATTTTGAGGCCGAGCAGGGCATTACTCCGGCGGGCCAGTGGGCACTGCTGATGCGGCGCTACATGCACGAGTATGGCTACGAGGCCGACGCCTTCGCGCCCTTCCCAGTGAATGCCCACGCCAACGCTAGCCACAACAAAGGTGCGCTCTACCGCTTTGCCATCAACGCCGACAAGTACCGCAAAGCAACCCATGTGGCCTCGCCGCTGAACATGCTCGACTGTTCAACGCTGGCGGACGGAGCGGCGGTGCTGCTGCTCGCCTCGGAAGGGCTGGCCCGCGAGGTAGGCCAGCGGCGGGTACGCCTGGCAGGCAGTGCCCTCGCCACCGACACGCTGGCCCTGCACAGCCGCCGCGATCCGCTCTGGCTCGGTGCAGCCCAGCAGAGCGCCGGGGCTGCTTTGAAGCAGGCGGGCCTGAAGCACGCTGACATTCATGTGTTGGAACTGAGTGACCCCCACGGCATTGCGGCAGCCCTGGCGCTTGAGGCTAGCGGTTTTGTGGAACGGGGCAGCGCCCCACGCCACGCCGCCGACGGTGGCATTAGCCTTGCGGGGGCGACGCCCCTGGCGACGGGCGGTGGCTACAAAGCCCGTGGCGACGTGGGCGGGGCCAGCGGCGTCTACCAGGCGGTGGAACTGGTGCGGCAACTCCGGGGCGAGGCGGGGCAGGCCCAGGTGCAGGGTGCGCGGGTCGGTTTTGCCCAGTGCATGGGCGGCGTGGGCGTAACCGTCGTCAGTCACCTACTCATGAGCGAATAGTTGGTATAGATTTCGTTATAACTTTTGCGTATAATAGGAACCGTCCCAGGTATCCATTTAGCAAAAGGAGTAGTGACTGATGAAGGACTACGGAAGCCCGCTCACAAGCATGCGGCCAGCGCCCAACTTCCAGACGATGATCAACGGGAGCATTGCCGTGTTAACGAAGCCGGCGGTGTCTACGTTTGAGGAGCACGAGCGCAACAGTTTGCAGTGGGCTATGATCTATACCGCCATCGGCTCTGCAATCTCCGGTGTGTTTACGGGGGCCAGTTTAGCCATGCAGGGTCAGTCGTTCGTGCTTGGGCTAGTGCTCGGTGTTCTTATTGGCTTTATTGGTTTGCTCATCTACACGGCGCTGGTCTTTTTCATTGGCCGCGCCTTTGGGGGCACCGGGCAGTTTGGTGAAGTGGCCTATGACGTTTCGCTTTATTCAGCACCTATGGCTGCAGCTAGCAGTGTACTGAATCTGGTTCCGATTATTGGCCCATTGCTGGGGCTTGTGCTGGCGATCTACAACTTGTACCTGTCGTACCTGGCCATCCAGTCGGGTATGAACTTGCCCAAGGACAAGGCGCTCTACACGATCTTGATCATCCTGGCAATCGGTCTCGTCGTTGGATGTATTCTTGCAACCGTTCTCGGTGCCATCATTGCGGCAGCCATCGGTATTCAGACCGCACCATAGGTTCGCACGCACCAGCGCGGGCCGTATAAGGAGATTTCTACATGGACATTGCAAAACAGTGGAGAGGGCGCGGCCCGCGCTATCGGTTGGAAGGGCAGCGGAATACGCAGACGGGCGAGGTGCGTTTCCCGCCCCGGCCCGTGGCCCTGGATGAGAACGCCGCCGAGTGGGAAACGGTTGCCCTGAGCGGCAAGGGCGAAATCTACAGCTACACCACGCTGCACCAGGCCCCCAGCGGCTTTGATGGCCTGACGCCCTACCCGGTGGCGCTGGTGCGGCTTGCGGAAGGGCCGTTAGTCACGGCTCAGCTCACCGATTGCGATGAGAACGATGTGCAGATCGGCACAGCGGTAGAGATGGTCACCCGCCACCTCAAGGACACTGGCGAGGACGGTGTGTTGATCTACGGCTACAAGTTCCGCCCGGCTGTGCAGTAACCAGGGTCAAAAACCGTAGCGACGCCCCACCGGGGCGTCG
>JALONX010000342.1 GCA_025454695.1 Chloroflexaceae bacterium | reverse complement strand
CTTTCTCTCCTGGATGCCGGAAGAAACCGCCTTTCGCGTGTTTACGGCGATCCATGTGCCGCTGTTTCTATTTTTCTTCTGGGGAATTTTCGGCAGTGAGTCTGGGGGAATCAACAGCGCGTTTGTGGCCGGGTTGAATATCTTTTTTATTGTTCACGCCGTGCTGCACGGGCTGTTCTGGCGGCATCCCGACTATCACTTCAAAACGCTGTTTTCGTGGCTGTGGATTCTGGGGGCGGCTCTGTGTGGCGCGGTTGATTTGTGGATGTACAGTTTTGCTTGAGCTGCGATTTGATCATCCGCAGATGACGCAGATGACGCAGATTGGTTTTATCCGTGTAATCTGCGCCATCTGCGGATAGAAAAGTGTTATGCGTTCAGGCTAAGCGTATCCTTCCAGCGCCCGCTTCACCGCCACCAGAAAAGCGTCGGCGGTTGCGCCATCGGCCACCCGATGGTCGAAGGTGAGCGAGAGGTAGCACATCGGCTTGATCGCAATCGCATCCACGCCGTGTTGGCTAACGACGACCGGGCGTTTAACAATGGCCCCGACGCCCAGAATGCCGACTTGAGGCTGGTTGATGATCGGCGTAGCGAAGAGACTGCCGCTGGTGCCGTGGTTGGTGATGGTGAACGTGCCGCCTTGAGTCTCATCGGGCTTGAGGCGGCGCGTGCGGGCGCGTTCGCTCAGGTCGTTCACGGCGCGGGCCAGGCCCAGCAGGTTCTTCTCGTCGGCGTCGCGGATGACCGGCACCAGCAGCCCTTCATTCAGCGCCACGGCAACGCCCACATGGAGCCGCCGCTGCACCACAATGCCCTCGTCGGTGAAGTTGCTGTTCAGCACTGGCACTGCCTGCAACCCCGCACACACCGCCTGCACAAAGTAGGGCGTAAAGGTGAGCCGCACGCCCTGGCGCTCAAAGGCTTCCTTGTTGCGGGCACGGTGCATGGCGATGGCGCTCACGTCTACCTCCATCACCGTGGTGACGTGGGGAGCCGTGCGGACGGAATGTTCCATGTGTTCGGCAATCGCCCGCCGCATCGGCGTGAGCGGCAGCAGTTCAGCATCCTCGGGAAGATCGAAACTGCGGACTGCGGACTGCGGACTGCGGACTGCGTGCTGCGTACCATCTTGGCGCTCTTCGCGTGCTTCGCGGATCGGCTCCGGTCGCCGGTCGCCGGTCGCCGGTCGCAGCTCAACTGGCTCCGGTCGCCGGTCGCCGGTCGCCGGTCGCGTCTCCAGGTAGCGCATCACATCCTGCTTGGTGATGCGGCCATTCGCCCCGCTGCCCGTAATCTGCCGCACATCAAGGTCGTGCTCGGCCACCAGCCGCGCCACCACCGGCGAAAGGAAAGCCCTAGGAGATTGACGATTAACGATTGACGATTGGGGAATAGAGATTGGGGATTGACCCTTCGACAAGCTCAGGGCAGGCGGATTGACGATTGACGATTGATCGCCGTTTGATATATGAGTCGCTGAAACACCCTGCGACTCAGTGTTCGTCTGCAAACTGCCAACTGGGGGTTGCAAATTGGTCTGCTGGGCTTGCCCAAGCCGGGCAATCACGGTGCCGACGCGCACGGTTTCGCCTTCGGGAACGAGGATTTCAAGCAGCGTCCCTGCTTCCGGCGCGGGCACTTCGGTGTCCACCTTGTCGGTGATCACGTGGAGCAGCGACTCGTATTTGGCTACCGGCTCACCGGGCTGCTTGAGCCATGTGCCCACGGTGCCTTCGGTCACGCTCTCACCAAGTTGAGGCATTTTGATGTCCATAGAAGTTACGAGTTACGAGTTACGAGTTACGAGTTACGAGTTACGAGTTATGAGTAATCTGCAATCTGCAATCTACAATCTGCAATTCCTCTGCGCCTCTGCGCCTCTGCGTTTAACTCCGGTTAATAAGCTGCCAGCTTGCGCAGCGCGGCGACGATCTTCTCCGGCGAGGGCATAAAGGCGTCTTCCAACGGTTTGGCGAAGGGCATGGCAGGCACATCTGGCCCGGCCAGCCGCATCACCGGGCCATCGAGGTGTTCAAAGGCGTGTTCGCTAATCAGGGCGCTAATTTCGCCGCCAAAGCCGCCAGTGAGGTTGTCTTCATGCACCACCAGAGCTTTGCCGGTTTTGCGCACGCTCCCCAGAATTGCCTCGGTGTCAAGTGGGCGTAAGCTGCGCAAATCCAGCACTTCCACGCTCACGCCGTCGCCCGCCAGCACCTGGGCCGCTTCCAGGCAAAAGTGCAACATCAGGCCATAGGCAATCAGGGTGATGTCGTCGCCGGGTCGCTTCACCTCGGCTTTGCCGATGGGCACGCGGTAGTCGTGGTCGGGCACCTGGCCCTTAATCAGGCGGTAGGTTTTTTTGTGTTCCAGAAACAGCACCGGGTCGGGGTCTTCAATCGCGCTTTTGATCAGGCCTTTGGCATCATAAGGCGTGGAAGGCGCAACGACTTTGAGGCCGGGCACATGGGCAAAAAAAGCCTCGATGCTCTGGCTGTGGTAGAGCGCCCCGTGGATGCCGCCGCCGTAGGGCGCACGGATAACCAGCGGCACGCCCCAATCGCCGTTGCTGCGGTAGCGCATGCGGGCGGCCTCGCTCACAATCTGGTTAAAGGCCGGGTGAATAAAGTCGGCGAACTGAATCTCGGCGATGGGGCGCGTGTCGTTGAGGGCCGCGCCAATGCATGCGCCCACAATCACGCTTTCGGCCAGCGGCGAGTCGATCACCCGCTGGGCACCGTATTTGTCCATCAGCCCTTCGGTGACGCGAAACACGCCGCCCCGCTTGCCCACGTCTTCGCCGAGAATGAACACGCCGGGGTCGTGGGCCATCATTTCATCAATCCCCTGGCGAATGGCTTCGAGTAAGTTTATTTCTGCCATAGTTTTTGTGAAGGGTTAGGGGTTAGGGGTTAAACGCATTGCAATGCAGTGAATACGTTGATAGTAACCCTTAACCCTTAACCCCTAACCCTTAACCCTTAACCCTTAACCCTTAACCTGCAAATACATGCTCCAACAGCGTTTCCGGGTCGGCCATGGGGGCGCGTTCGGCCTGTTCGGTGGCCTCGTTCACCGCGTGGCCAATCTGCTCACGCAGCTCCCGCTCCTGCACCTCGTCGAGAATGCCGTGTTCGCGCAGATAACCCCGGAAGCGGGCCACCGGATCGTGCTGTTTGAGGGCCTGGAGTTCGGACGAGGGGCGATAGGTACGGTCGTTGTCGTCGCTGCTGTGGGCCGTCATGCGCACCACGCGAGCCTCAATCAGCGTCGGGCCGTCGCCGCGCCGCGCCCGTTCCACCGCCCGTCTGGTTACTTCGTAGGTGGCCAGCACGTCGGTGCCATCCACACTAATGCCGGGCATGCCGTAGGCGGGGCCTCGGTCGGCCACACTGGTGACGGCCATTTGCATGCGCTGCGGCACGCTGATGGCGTATTCGTTATTTTCACATTGGAAAATGACCGGCAGGTTGTGAACGGCGGCCAGGTTCAAGGCTTCGTGAAAATCGCCCTGGCTGCTGGTGCCCTCGCCAAACGAAGTCCAGGCGACTGCATCACCACCGCGAATTTTTTCGGCTAAACCAATCCCGGCGGCGTGGGCAATCTGAGTGCCCACCGGGCTACTCTGGGTGACGATCTTGAGGCGGCGGCTGCCGTAGTGGGCAGGCATCTGCCGTCCACCGCTGCTGGGGTCGGCGGCGCGGGCAAAAACGCCCAGCATTACCTCCAGCGGGGTCATGCCCATTACCAGCACAGTAGCCAGGCCCCGGTAGTAGGGCAGGGTAAAATCTTTGCCCCGTTGCAGGGCAAAGGCCGCACCCACCTGGGCTGCCTCGTGGCCCTGGCAGGAGATTACGAACGGGGCTTTGCCCGCCCGGTTTAGCAGCCACATGCGCTCATCCAGCGCTCGGGCCAGCAGCATATAGCGATACATCTCACGCAGTGTATCGCTGGAAAGTTCGTCCTGTTCATCAACTAGAGCGTAGGATATATGGTCAGACAGGGTCATCCTGCGTCTCCCTTCCACGATAGACATAAAAAAACCGGCGCACGCGCACCGGGACATCAAACGGAGGGCGTGGGCAGCACAAATTGTGTCTGGTTCACGCCGCCGTCGCCATTGACGGTGCATTGTGCTGAGAGTGTAGCACATCCTGTGCTAGCGTGCAACGAGGTAATGTCAACGTTTTACTACAAATTTCCCATCTATCCCTCTTGACAAAAAATGAACGCTCATTTACACTACGCGAAGTAAATGAGCGTTCATTTTTTGGGAGGCCGCATGAATTTGAAATCGCCGGAACGGACTCAGCAATTGCTGGAGGCCGCCGCCACATGTTTCGCTCGCCGGGGTTTTCATCCCACCACCATGGATGAGATCGCCCGTGAAGCCGGGGTGAGTGCTGGCCTGATCTATCGCCACTTTGCCAGTAAAGAAGATTTGATTGCGGCACTGGTGGAACAGTATTACCAGGCCGAACAGGCCTATGTTGCCGAGTTGGGCCGACAATCTTCCCTTACCGCCGCCCTGGATCAGTTCCTGTCGCCAGCTACTGGCGAACTTTCCCCCCGCACCGAGGGGCTGCTCTCCGCCGAAATTGTGGCTGAGGCCCTGCGCAACCCCCGGATTGAGGCGCTGGTGCGGGCCGGTGACGATGCTGTTTTCGAGGCGCTGGTTGTGCTGTTTGCCGATGCCCAGGCCCGTGGTGAAGCGCCTCCCGCTCTTGCCCCGGCGCTCGCCGCCGAACTGGTGCTGATGCTGCGGGAAGGGTTGCGCCTGCGGGCTGCCTTCGCCTCGCCGGAGGAGCAGGACGAGCTGGAATCCCAGCACAGCCATGTGCAGCGGGCCTACCGCCGCATGCTTGGCATGTCTGAGTCGCTTTCGTAAAAACATGTTTGCACTGATCGCCAATCACTATCAGGAGGAACGATGTTATCACCCAATCCACCAGCATCTCAACGCCTTGATGCCCTCGATATTCTGCGCGGCTTTGCCCTCTTCGGCATTCTGGTCGTCAACCTGCCGTTTTTTGCCCAGCCGATCTATCGCATCTTTACGGGCACGCACATTGTCACATGGTACGACCAGGCGGCGGCGGCCCTGGTGGCGCTGCTGTTTGAGGCCAAGTTCTATGTGTTGTTCGCCTGGCTGTTTGGCTATGGCCTGGCCACGCAGCTGGCCCGCGCCTCGTCCGACCAGGTTGCGCCTGGCCCGCGTTTCGCCCGCCGTCTGGTCGGGCTGCTGCTGTTTGGCGTGCTTCATGCCACGCTGCTCTTTGTGGGCGATATTCTGGTGTCCTATGTTATCCTGGGGGCGCTCTTCTGGCTGCTGCGCGAATGGACTGACCGGGGGCTGCTGCGCTTTGCGGCGGTGATGCTTGGTGTGGCGGTGCTGGGGCGGCTGGTGCTGGCCTTTGCTCAGGGCACAAGCGACCCAGCGGCGACGGTGCAACTGGATGCTCTGGCTGCCGAGGCGCAACGCAACTACCTTGGCACATTTGCTATGGCAGCTGAACAGCGTGTGAACGACCTGGTGGTGTTCTATCTGTTTACCCCGTTTTTTAATTGGCCCACCATTCTGGCGATGTTTGCCCTGGGCCTGGTGGCGGGCCGCCATGGGTTGCTGCGCGACTCAGTTCGCTTCTGGGGGCTGGCCCGGCGTGCCCTGCCCTGGGCGGCACTGGTGGGTCTGGGCGGGAATCTGCTGTATGTTGTGCTGTTCTACGGCGGGTTTGCCAACGCTGCCGACCCGCTGGTGAGCGCCCTGGCCCTGAGCGCCGAGGCGATTGGCGCACCGGCCCTGACCTTCTGTTATGTCTGCGGCATCCTCTGGCTGGCCCAACAGCCCACCTGGGGCCGCTTGCTGGCTCCGCTGCGCTTCACGGGCCGCATGTCGCTGACCAACTACCTGGCTCAGGCGATTATCTGTAGTTTCCTGTTTAACGGCTGGGGGCTGGGGCTGTATGGCCAGCCTGGCCCGCTGGCGTGTCTGCTGCTGGCCCCGCTGATCTATAGCCTTCAGCTCGGGTTGAGCGCCCTCTGGTTGCGCTACTTCCGCGTGGGGCCAGACGAGTGGTTGCTGCGCTCGTGGACATACCTGCGCTGGCAGCCCTGGCGGGTGCGCCCGCAGCTGGCGGCAGGGCAGAGCGGGGATTAGGACAGGTCACTGCGGTGCCATGCAGGAGACCGGCACCCTGGCCCTGCACATGCCGAGCCACGAAACGCCAGCAGGTGCCGGTCTCCTCTAGCCACTCCACGTCAATCAGGAGACCGGCACCTGCACCACGAGGCATGCTCCCGCAAATTCGCATGATGAGGTGCCGGTCTCCTCAAGCCACCGAATGCGAGGAAGCAGACCGGCACCAAAAAAGTAGGAGCGATGCACAATCGTACATCGCTCCTAAAAATTCTTTGCGGCTTTGCGAGAGATTTTCAGCTGCGTGTTACCGCCGATCCTCGTTGCGGCGGGGCGTGACGCGGGGGCCACGGGCACCCAACGGCCCGGCGGCGTTCTCCATAGTGTTGCCCCGCTCGCTGTTCAGGCTCACGCTGGGCGGCTGGGGGCCATCGGCGTTGCCACCGGCCCCGTTGCGGCCCACTTCGGCG
>JALONX010000341.1 GCA_025454695.1 Chloroflexaceae bacterium | reverse complement strand
TGCCCTCGGTGGCTTTGTGGTGAATAATTTCAGCGATCCTCTTCGGTCATGTTGAGGAAGGGTGCGACCTGGTCGGCGAAGATGTAGAGCGGATCGTAGTCGTAGGCAATGCGGGGGAAGTAGGTGATGATGTAGTTGATGCCAGCGTCGCAGAGTGCCCCCAGGCGTTGTAGCACCTGATCGGGGGTGCCGACGATAGCAGCTTGCTGCATCTGCTCCACCGTCCAGCCATAGGTAGCTCGTACCTTTTCGGTCTCCTCGGCAATGGTGCTGTTTGAGCGCACGAAGATGATATTGGCGTTGGTTGACTTAATAATGTCGTCGTAGTTGCGGCCCACGCTGGCGCAGTGATCCTGCAGAATGGTACACTTGCGCTGAATATCTTCGGGGCTGCCGCCGAAGTTGGAGGCGTTGCCATACTGGGCCACCAGTTTGAGCGTCACCTGCTCGCCGCCGCCGCCGATCCAGAGCGAGGGATAGGGCTTCTGTACGCCCTTTGGCTCGTTGATGGGGCCGCGAATGTGGAAATACTCGCCTTCAAAGGTGGGTGTTTCCTCTGTCCACATCTTCACCATAATATGCGTGGCCTCGCGGAAGGCCCGCATGCGATCCCGCGTTTCGGGAAATCCGTAGCCATAGGCCCGCCATTCGTGTTCATACCAGCCCGCCCCGATGCCGCAGTAGAGCCGCCCGTGACTCAACACATCCACCGTGGAAGCGATTTTGGCCGCCAGGGCCGGGTTGCGGTAGCCGATGCATGTCACCATCTGGCCAACCTTCACCCGCTGGGTGTCGCGGGCCAGAGCAGCCGTAATCGTCCATGCTTCAAACACGGCCTCCTGCTCAATACGTGGCACGGTGTGGAAATGGTCGTACACCCAGATTGAGTCGTAGGTGGGCATGCTATCAACGGTTTTTGCCACCTTCGTCATCGCCTCGTACTTCTCAACTGGATCGGCAATTTCTAGCAGATCGAGCCGCCAACCCTGGGGCACAAAGGTGCCGAAACGAATTGTCATATACTTCTTTCCTCCTTGCCGCACAAACGCTGGTACTCACACATCGTACCGGGGGCATGGGTCTGTGTCAATACATTTTTTGTTGTTGGCCCGAGCTAACTACTACCACATAACGTTGTTGAGTATTGTACCGGCAACCTCAGCGTACCCGTGTCCTTCACCGTAGATGTACCAACTGTAGCTGCTGTCCGTCCAGTAGGTATCATCGAATGAAAAAGGGAAGGGCAAGATAGCACAGCTGCTAACCCTGGTCATCCACTTTACAATGTGTTGTTCTGCAATGTCCCAACGCGCTGGTGGAGCAGCCCTTTTACCACAAACAGGATGGTAAAGGAAACCGCCAGCAGGATGAAGGCCAGCGTGAGGGCGATGTTGAGGTCAATTTCAAAGCCGACATAGATCGCCAGGGGCATGGTCTGGGTGCGCCCAGGGAAGTTACCAGCGAAGATGATAGTAGCGCCGAACTCGCCCAGCGCCCTGGCCCATGTCATCACCGCGCCGCCGAAGAGGGCGGGCCAGGCCAGCGGCACGGTGATGAAGCGAAAGACGCCCCAGGGGCTGGCGCCATCCAGGGCGGCCGCCTGTTCCAGTTCCTGTGCCACTGCCACAAGGCCCGCCGTAGCCGCCTTCACATAGAAGGGCGCGGCCACAAACAGCTGCGCCAGCACCACCGCCACCTGGGTAAAGGCAATCGTTAGCCCGGCATCTTCAATGTAGGAGCCGAAGATACCTCGTCGCCCAAAGGCCATCAGCAGGGCGATGCCGGCGACCGAGGGCGGCAGAATCATGGGCAGGTCAATCAGCGTGTCCACGATCACCCGGCCCCGGAAGCGCCGCCGCGCCAGCAGGTAGGCCAGCGGGGTGCCCAGAACTACCGCCAGGGCTGTTGCCACCAGGCTTGTTGCCAGACTCAAGCCAATCGCCTGGCCCACCACCGGGTCGCCCAGATTTGCGAGCAGGGCCGCCGGGCTGAGCCGCAACACCATCGCCAGCAGTGGTAGGCTCAGAAACAGCAGCAATGGCAGTGACACTAGCACCAGGGTATGCTTGCGCCAGTTCTTTTGTAGCTCTCGCAACGGCGCAACAGCCTGCCCTGAGCATGTCGAAGGGTCGCCAAGGGTCTCCGTAAGAACGTGAGTCTGCGATCCTTTGTGGGCTTTGTGCCTTTGTGAGAGCCTTTTCACGTAGCTCCTACTTCACTGGCAAGAAGCCGTAGGAGGCCAGAACGCGCTGGCCCTCGGCTGATAAGACGTAGTCTACAAACTTTTGCGCCAGGACAGCGTTTTTGCTGTCCTTTACCACGGCAATTGGGAAGTTGGCGATGGTGTTGAGTCCATCAGGAATATCAATTCGTTGTATCTTGCTGGCGTCTAGAGCAATATCCGAAGTATAGATAATCCCAGCGTCGGCTTCGCCGAGCTGCACCTTGGCCAGCACCGCTCGCACACTCTGCTCGTAGGATACCACGTTCTTCAGCACGGCGTCTTTATAGGCTGCACCAAAACTGCTGTCCTGAGCCGCTTTGTCCAGGAAATCAAGCGAATACTGGCCCACCGGCACGGCTTTGTCGGCAAACACCAGTTTCAATCCTGGCTTTGCTAAATCTTGCAGGGTGGCGATGCCCGCCCGGTTCTCAAGCGGCGTTACCACCAGCAGCCGGTTGCGCACAAAAGTTTGCTGCGTCCCGCTGATCACTCGCCCGGCAGAGATGGCAACGTCCATCTGGGCGCGGTTGGCTGAAGCGAACACATCGGCGGGGGCACCCTGGCCGAGCTGTTGGGCCAGCTGTTGCGACCCAGCAAAGTTGAAGCTGACGATGGCGTTATTGGCGTCGCCGAAGGGCTTGCCAATCGCCGTGAAGGCGTCGGTGAGTGAGGCTGCTGCAAACACGGTCAATTCGGTTTTTGCGGCGGGGGCAGCGGTGGTGGGTGCCGGGGCGGGCGTAGCCGTCGGGGCTGGGGCGGTCGGTGCTGGAGCGGCAGCCTGTTGACCACAGGCCGTTACCAGGATCGGTAACAGCGTGGACATGAGCAGCAGCAAACGCTTCACATGGGCCTCCTGTGTTCATTTCGTCACTACTCATTTAATGAGTATCCTAGTGTGACACGAATGAGCCAGAGTGTCAAGCGGGGTGATGGCGATGACAGGGCATGTGCAAAGTCTTTTTCATCCGCAGATTACGCAGATTACGCAGATTGTGGTTCTCTTCATCTGCGTAATCTGCGTAATCTGCGGATAGTTTACGCGGTTAACCAGGACTTTGCAATGGCCCTGATGGCGATGAGCGATTGACAGTATTCAGTTTGCAGTTGGCAAACAACAAAAACGCAGAGGTTTTGATTATGCCTCTGCGTCTCTGTGCCTTTGTGCCTCTGCGTTAAACGTCCGCCTATGGCGTTGCCGTCGGGGCCGGGGCGGGCTGCTGGGCATTCGGTTCCGTCAGCTGGGGCAGGGCTGCTGCGGGCACCTGCCCAGTAGCCATGCGGTCAAGCAGCAGCGTCAGGTTGGTGTTCGGGTCAATGAACCAGAGGTTATTGTTCTTCATCATCTCAACCGCTAGTTCGCGCTGGCGCAGTGCCAACAGTTCAGGGTTTTCGCGCCAGTAGCGCCCCTGAATGGCGCGCACCTGGGACTCACGGCTGGCTGCTTCCAGGGCTGCTGCCGTGCGCCCCTTCTCGGTCGTCAGGGCCACCTGGGCTTCTTGCTCGGCCTGGAACAGGTTGTTGGCCTGCTGGGCCTCGATCTGCTGGCGGCGCTTCTGCTCGGTTTCGATCTGCACCTCCAGATTGGCCTTTTCAGCCAGCAGGCGGGCATACTCTTCACCGACCTTAATGTCGAGCACCTTCACCGCTTCCAGCCGCACAAAAATCTGGTCAACCGGGCTGCGCTGGCCTTCGGGTGCTTGCGTCAAAAAATTGGTGATGCGGGCGGCAAACTGGTTGCGGTCAGAAAGGGCCTGGTCGAGGGTGAACTGAGTGCTGGCGCTCTTCAGCGCATCATTGATGAAGCCGTCGAGGAAGTTGTGCAGCTGCTCATCGTTCACGCCAATATTGCCGTAGCTCGCCTTGAGCGCGTCGGGGCGCGAGTCGCGGCTATAGTCCACCTGAATGTCAATGTCGTAGAGCTGCTTGTCGCTGCTGGCTACGTTCTGGGTAATCTGGCGGGTCTGGCGGCGCACATTCACCGTTTCAATGCTGGTAAAAGGCGCAAACGGGCGGAAAAACAGCCCTGGTTCCTGTATACCCTCAACCCGGCCCTGGGTGACAATAATGCCCCGATCACCCTCGTTAATCTGGGCAAAGCGCATGGTTGCCAGGCCTACACCCACAATCAACAACACCACAAAACCAATGCCTAAAGCACTTCCGCCAATCGCCGGAAGCCGAAAACCACCACCACTGTTTCGCTGTGTCACACCGATCTCCTTTATGAAAAAAGTCTGCTTCTTGCTACCATGTACGACTCACATGTGCAAAAGTTTCAAACACAATCGAAAAGGTCTCTCGCAAAGCCTGCCCTGCCGTTCGACAAGCTCACGATCCGTCTGTCGAAGGGGCGCAAAGCTCACAAAGGGTAGCCTACGGAGGAACATACGTTGCTGCGTTGCGTTTGCGGTTCTGCGAAGATCACACATCGCCTGGCAACGAAACAAGCAAATAGAAGATTCTCTCCGTGCGCTCGGTGCCCTCTGTGGCAAAGTATAACAGACCATTGCTATGGCGTCTTGTCCTCGTCAAAACCCAGTGCTTCAGCGACGATGTAGAGCGGGCGACCTTTCACCTCAGTGTAGATGCGCCCCAAATATTCGCCGATCACCCCCAGAAAGATCAATTGCACCCCACCGATAAACAGCACCGCCACCAGCGTGGTCGCCTGACCATAGAAAATGGCGTCCTGTGGCTCGCCGGGGTTCACCAGGCGCAACACCATCACCAGAATGAGAAACAGAAAGCTCAGCGCGGCTACGCCGAAGCCGAGGTAGGTAGCCAGTTGCAACGGCAGGTACGAAAAACTGGTGATGCCATCGAGGGCGAAGCGCAACATCTTGCGAAAGGGATATTTGGTCTCACCAGCCTTGCGGGCGTCGCGCTTGTAAGGCACGCCAATCTGCTTGAAGCCCACCCATGCCGAAAGCCCGCGCATGAAACGATGGTGTTCACGCATGCGTTTCAGCGCGTCCACCACCTTGCGATCCATCAAGCGAAAGTCGCCCGTGTCCACCGGGATATTGACGTTGGTAATGCGGTCAATCAGGCGGTAGAAAGCTGAGGCGGTCACTCGCTTGAACCAGGTTTCGCCCGCCCGCTCGGCCCGCTGCGCGTAGACCACATGGTAGCCCTCGCGCCAGCGGGCCACCAGCTCGGGAATCACCTCTGGCGGGTCTTGCAGATCTGAGTCGATCACCACCACGGCCTGGCCCTGGGCATAGTCCGTCCCTGCAGTGATGGCCAGCTGGTGCCCAAAATTTTTGGAGAAGTTAACCACCTTCACCCGCCCGTCGGCATCGTGGATCTGGCGCATAATTTCGGGCGAACGGTCGCGGCAGCCATCGTTCACCAGCACCAGTTCAAACGGCTCGCCAAGCGACTCCAGCACGGCCACCATGCGGCGGTAAAATTCTGGCAGCAGCTGTTCCTCGTTGTAGACGGGAGCCACCACCGAAATCACCGGCTGGCCCACGGGCTGGCGAGCTACGTGTTTGGCCTGTTCTTCCACCATCATCATTGGCATAGCTTCTTGTTTTTTGCCACAGAGGACACAGAGAACACGGAGATGCTTACAGGTGTTAATACATACCGCATAAACCGTAATTCGCGCATAAACCCCCGTCGCTAGACGAGGGATTACGCATTACGTATTCCTCCTCTGTGCCCTCTGTGCCCTCTGTGGCTATATCTGGCTACCGTTCGATTTCGCTCATTTCTTCCCAGTTCGGGCCGGTCTCCACGTCCACCCGTAGCGGGGCTTTCAGGTCGGGAAAGACCCCTTCCATCACCTCGCGCACGGTTGCGGCCACCCGGCCCACTTCGCCATGGGGCGCTTCCAGAATCAGCTCGTCATGCACCTGGAGCAGCAGCTTGGATTGAAAGTTCTCTTCCTTTAGCGCGTGTGCCACCTTCACCATCGCCATTTTCATAATGTCGGCGGCGGTGGCCTGAATAGGCGCGTTAATCGCTTCGCGCTCGGCGGCCTGGCGGCGCGGCCCGCCCGTCACCAGGTCAGGCATATTGCGGCGGCGGCCAAACAGCGACTGGACGTAACCATTCCGTTTGCCATCTTCCAGCGTCTTGTTGATGTAGTCGCGGATGCCGGGAAAGCGGGCAAACAGCGCATCAATCAGCGCCTGCGACTCACTGCGGCTCAGGTCGGTGCGCTGGGCCAGGCCAAAGCTGCTGATGCCGTAGATAACCCCAAACACCACCGTTTTGGCCAGCCGCCGCTGGTTTTTGTCCACCTGTTTGATGGGCACACCGAAAAGTTGGGCCGCCGTCGCCGCATGAATATCTTGCCCCTCACGGAAGGCCTGCAACAAGTTGGCATCCTCAGTGATGTGGGCCAGCACCCGCAACTCGATCTGCGAATAGTCGGCGGC
>JALONX010000340.1 GCA_025454695.1 Chloroflexaceae bacterium | reverse complement strand
GCTGGTAGCCCATGGCCCGCCCGTATTCCCGGCCTCCAGGTCAAGGCTATCTTTGAGATTGCGCCCACCGATGGGTATGCTCAATTTATTGACGCAGATGGACGCCTCGCTCCCAGTCGTATTTTTAATGCCGAGGATACCGCCTGGGCGGTGCTGCTGCCAATGTGTGACGGCGATGTGCTGGGGCTGGACGGTCTCAAGCCCTTTGACCGCATGGTACGCCAGAATCGAGAACGTGTCCCCAGCCAGAAGGCCACCTATCTGGTCTGGGGGGCCAACCACAACTTCTACAATACCGTCTGGGCAGTCTTCAATGACTCGGGTGGGTGTGTTGGCCATCAACCTTTAGATGCGCCCACGCAACGCACGACCGCTCTGGAAAGTGTACTTGCCCTGTTTCGTGGCAATGTGGGGGGCAACGCTACTCCGTCCTTCAACCGTCGGTTTAATCCGCTCGCCCCGCTCGTCTCTGCCACACCGGCGGTACGGGTGGAGCGGGGCTTTGTGGTTGCCGCAGATACGCGGGTGAACCTGCTGCTGGAAGATTTCCGGTTTGAAACGGGAAAGAATGCCTATGGCCCGGCCAATGAAGCCAGCAATATGCTGGTCAGTCACGGTGGTATGTCGATCTACCTCGTTGATCCTATCCGACGAATTTTTGAACCAGAACACGATAAAGACCAGCGGGCTGCATTTCTCGCCTGGCAGCAGCCGGGGCCAGGCACCTTTTTTCAGATGAACTGGGCCCCGGCAGGCCAGGGCTTCAATATCCGCACCTACCAGACGCTGGATATGCGGCTGACCCGTGCCTATGAAACTACGATTGGCCCCGGCACCGCCCAGACCGCCCCGGCCAACTTTACCGTGCAGCTGGTGCATGTGGATGGCAGTCTGTCAAGTCCGGTGCCGATCAAGAACTACGTGGAACTGGGTTACCCCGTCGGCACCAGAGGAGCTGCTGGGGTGCTTGAGACAGGCCGCCTGCATACCGTCTTGCAGACAGCACGCATCCCCGTAACCGATTTTGCCAATCGTAAACTTGAGCAGGTGCGGGGGGTGCGGCTCACCTTTACGGACACACCGAACGGGGCGCTCTACCTGGCCAATGTGCAGTTTAGCAACCAGCTGGGTCAGGGAGTAGGTGGCGGTGGTGGCGACTCGGTCACAGCGGTATCCCTGGACAGCGGGCTGCCCCTGCTGTCTGCCCCTGAGTCAGCACCAGACTCGCTCGCTATCCCAGCGCTGGAACCGCAGGCCGTGCCCGGTGATGCAGCACCTACCCAGGGCACCAACCGTATCTATCTGCCATTGGTGTCCCGTGGGCCAGCCCCGCGCCAGACCATCGCCCTCGACCTGTACAGTCCGGGTGGCTTCCCGGTACGTGATGCGCGGGTTGTGTTACGTATCGGAGACAAAGATTTCTTCTTCGGCGGCTACAAGGAGGACACAATTTACACGCTGCGCTTTGAACTGAGTCCGGCTGAATGGGCATCGGTGAACGATGGTGAACAGGTGCGCGTACTCTATGGCCCCTATGCTGGCAGCCGGGAATGGCGCTTTGGCCCGCTCGATAAACGCAACCGTTTGCTAGTAGAACAGCCGCGTTTGAATCAGCAGGCAGCCCGTGACCGGCTGCTGGCCCAGCGAGAGCTTGCCATGTCTCCGGCAGACCAGGCTGACCTGGACGCGGCGCTCAGCGCTCTGGATGCTGCTCTGAATGCGCACAACTGGGTAAACGACGCAACCCTGCACCCAGACCGAGCAACGAGCGTATTTGCCAACTACCAGGCGGCTTTGACCAGCCTGGAATGGCTAATCGCTCGTGCGCCAACCAGTGAAGCAGCCTTTGTATCCCGGCAGGTGGTACAGTATGGTATCCTGGACGTGATGCAGGCACTGGCCGCCGAGGGTCAAAGATCATTCGCAGCCACGAGCGCTGCCCCACGACTTGCTCAGGTGCCATCCCAGCTTGACGCAGCCTGGCATCTGCGGAGTGAGGGCCACTACCAAGCAGCCCTGCAGATCTATCAACGCCTCTGGGCTGAGACGAACGACCTATTACGCTAGTCCGCACGTAGCTCAGCCACTCCTGAATGTGTGTTGGTTCAGGCTGTGCTGTTGGTAGCCGAGATGAGGCACGCAATGAAACGAACGTATCTTATCATTCTGATCGTACTGGTGCTGGCAGTGAGTGCGGGAGTGGGTGGTGGCTGGTGGTACTTCTCCCGCCCATCCGAACACGAGGGGCGCTTGATCAATCGTATCCGCACGATTGACAATAACTGGGTGGAAATTGAGCTGTATAGCCCCAAGCCGTTTCCGGTACTGAACGCCGCCATGATCATGGGCATCGGCGACAAAACGTTCTTCTTTGGTGGGATTACCAATACGGTGTTATACACGGTGGCCTTTCGCTTATCCCCAGACCAATGGGCCACCGTGCGCGATGGCGACCCGGTGATTATCACGTATAAGGGATGGCCGACTGGCTGGACATTTGGCCCCATTGACAAAAGTCGCCTCGACAAGGGGCCAATCTTGCCGTGAGCCGCCTGCCCCGCCACGTCCCCATTGCGCTGCTGACAAGCCTCGTGCTGGCGGTGGGTGTGGGCGTGGGCGTAGGTTGGTGGTACCTCACCCGTCCGCCCGAGAATGAGGGACGTTTTATCAACCGCCTCCGCACGATTGACAATAATTGGGTGGAGATAGAAGTCTATAGTCCGCAACCCTTTCCAGTACGGAATGCACCCATGTACATGTGGATTGGCGGTGAGCAAATCTTTTTTGGCGGCTTCTTCCGCCCGGATAGCCGCTTTGTCGCGTTTCGCCTTGCCCCAGAGCAATTTGCCCATATTCAAACCGGTGACTTGGTCAGGATTACCTACGGCGTGAGTGGGGATGGTTGGGCGTTCGGTACGATTGACAAAGGCCGCCTCGACAAAGGGCCGATTCTGCCGTGAAACGCCTGCCCCGCCACGTCTCCATTGCGCTGCTGACGAGCCTCGTGCTGGTGGTGGGCGTGGGTGTCGGCGGGTGGTACCTCGCCCGTCCGCCCGAGAATGAGGGGCGACTCATTAATCGTGTTCGCACGATTGACCGGAATTACGTGGAAGTCGAACTGTATCATCCTAAGGGCTTCCCGGTGCGGAATGCCGCGATGTTTCTCCGTATAGGGGAAGAACTCTCGTTTTTTGGGGGATACTATCGTGGGGATACCCGCTTTGTGACCTTTCGCTGGGCTCCCGAGCAGTTTGAGCGTATCCAACCCGGAGATCCGGTGCTATTCTACTATCAGGGCGATACAGTGGGCACGACGTTCGGCCCCATTGACAAAGGCCGCCTCGACAAGGGGCCAATTCTGCCGCTCACCAGGCTATAGCGAGACAACTCAGCGCTACGACATTGAACTCAACGCCAGCCTGAGCAGCGTCACGCTGGAGAGCTGCCTATCATAAGCACATCAAGCTTAAATGCTGAGTTACTGTTCTTGATGCAATACCTCGAAAAGTGTGATCTGCAACCCATCAGGATCTTGCACACGGGCATTTTTGTGCCCCCACGGTGTTACGATGGAAGCATGGACAAGTGTTGCTCCGTGGGCGATGACGTTTGCAACGGCAGCATCCACATCAGGCACACGCAACGCGAAGCGAATGGGGCCACTCACACGTTTTCCAACTTCGAGCTGATCGACCAGTGCGGCGTGTGCTTCATCAAACAGTTCTAGGGTCGCTTCGCCCATTGATAAGATGACAGCCCGATCCTGGTCATTTGTCCATAATTCTGCGGGCGAAATTCCCAATCCGACGCAATACAATTCAACCAGCTGCTCATATGCCGTGGTTGTGAGCGCGACTCGGAGTTCGAGGATCGGCTGTGCAACGCTGTTTGCATTCATCTTTTCCGGCTCCTGCTCGTTTCTTTTCACATGGTAACTACCGTTGTGTCACTACAAGCGTAGCATGGACGGGTTCGTAATTCTATGCGACAATAACGGCAATTAATGGGCTGCCTCTTATATTTTTAGGGAAAATCGTTGTATGTCCTTTCGAACAAAGGGTGGGCCTGATTCAACCGATTTGAAGATACTGCACGAACTCCAACGGCACGCCAGAATTTCGTTGAACGAACTGGGTCGACGAGTTGGCCTGTCAAGTCCGAGTGTTACCGAACGTGTGCGGAAGTTAGAAGAGGCAGGCATTATCCAGGGCTATCACGCAGAAATTGATCGCTCCAAATTGGGTCTGCCTGTCGTAGCATTTATTCAACTTCGTTGTGCGCCGGACATCTGCCTGTTCAAATCTGGGTGTGCGGAGCAGTTTCCCGAAGTGATCGAGATGTACAAAACGGCGGGGAGTCACTGTGCCCTGCTCAAGGTTGCAGTTGAGTCGTTTGCGCATCTTGAAGGGTTGAACGAGCGCCTGGGAGATTATGGGCAGCAGGTGACCACCATCGTCACATCATGTGTACTTGATCATCGCAGTATTGACCAGTTGAAGACTGACGCTGATGCTACCGCGCCGACAAACACCAAATGGTTACGCCAAGTTCAGTAGATGATGCGAATTACTAAACTTGTATGACTATCCCCACCACCACCCTCCAACCAGCCCTTGAGTCCGCCATTGCCCAGGCGCTGGGCCAGCCGGTGCGGGTGACGAACATGGCCCTGCTGGCTGGCGGTGCCTCCCAGGAGACATGGCGGCTTGACCTGCATGTCGGTAGTGCTGATGAATCTGCTGTGCAGCGGCTGGTGCTGCGCCGCCCGTTGGGAGGTAGCATTTTTGATGGGGCGCTCGATTTACCCACCGAGTATCACGTGATTAGCGCGGCCCACGCTGCCGGGGTGCCCACGCCCCGGCCCTTTTGCCTGCTGCCCGACCTGCTGGGCCAACCGGCTACACTGGTGGAGCGGATTGAGGGTGAGAGCATCGGGCGCAAGCTGGTGAAGGAGGCCCGCTTTGCCACGGCCCGCGCCGCCATGCCCGCCCAACTGGGCACGGCCCTCGCCGCCATCCACGGCGTTGACCTCGATGCCAGCGGGCTGGGGGCGCTGCTGCCCGCCCCGGCCCCCGGCAAAACGCCCATTCAACAGCGGCTCGACCGCATCGAATACGAACTCGACCAGATCGGCGAGGCGCACCCGGCCCTGGAACTCTGCCTGCGTTGGCTGCGCCGCCGCGAGCCGCCCCCGCCGCCGCGCCTGGTGCTGGTGCATGGTGACTACCGCATTGGCAACATGCTGGTGGGCGATGCGGGCCTGTTGGGCGTGATTGACTGGGAATTCGCCCACAGCGGCGACTATGCTGAGGATTTGAGCTGGGGCCTCATCCGCGACTGGCGCTTTGGCGTGGATGCGCTGCGCCTTGGCGGCATTGCCCAGCCTGATGCCTTTTTTGCAGCCTATGCCGCCGCCAGCGGCCAGCCAGTTGACGCCGAGCGGGTGCGCTACTGGGAATTGTTGGGCAACGTCTGGTGGGCGCTGGGCTGCCTGAACCAGGCCCGCCGCCACCTCAACGGCGAGCAACACAACATCGAATTCGTCAGCCTGGGCCGCCGCGCCGCCGAAATGGAACTGGAAGCCTTACAATTAATGACGAGTTACGAGTACACAAAGGCTGAAGGCTGAAGGCTGAAGGCTGAAGGCTAAAGGCTGAAGGATGAAATTCGACTGGTATGCAACGCCTCATCCTTCATGGTTGGTTTTCGACTCTTGGTTCTCAGTTCTCAGTTCCCTTCGACAAGCCCTTCGACCCTTCGGCAGGCTCAGGGCAGGCAAGCTCAGGGGAGCCTCAGGGCAGGCCCGGTTCTCGGTTCTCGGTTCTCGGTTCTTTCATACTTCATCCTTCATATTTCATACATTGCCTATGCATGATCGTCCAACTGCTGCTGAATTGACCGAAGCGGTGGCCCAATTTCTCAGTGCTGAGCTTGCGCCGACGCTGGCCGACCCGCGCATGCGCTTCCGGGTGCTGATCGCCGCCAATCTGATGAGCATGGTGACGCGCGAGTTGCAAGCGGGCGATGAGGCGCTGTGGGCCGAGTGGCGACAGCTGGCTACACTACTTGGCGAAACGGGCGAGCCGCCGACTCACGCCGACGAGCTGCGGGAAACGGTGGCGCACATGAGCCAGGCGCTGTGCGTCCGCATTCGGGCGGGCGAGGCCGATGCTGGCCCCTGGCGGGCGGCGGTGCTGGCCTACACCTTGGCCAGCGTGCAGGAAAAGTTGAACATTGCTAATCCGAAGTTCCTCGCTCGCGTAACGCAAGAATAAGGGTGTGTATAAATGCAAAAGCTGGCAGTGGACATACTGTTCGCTGCTGGCTTTTTTGTTTCTGTAGCCAATAGTCTTGCACATCATTGGACGCAGTGAATGCACTGAAACCACGATACAGACCTGTCAGGTGCTGCAACATAGAGTTTTACAGCATTGTGAAGGTCGAAAGCGGCACCTGACAGGTCTGACATTGCTTTGCGCTGCTTTAGCGCCAGAGATACATGGACAGAACTGAACAAATAAAAGAAGCGCACATCTTTTGCTGCGCCGCCTTTTCATGCAAAAACCGTTTGTCTATAGCAGCTTGTATGCCTGTGCATTAAATGAACAAAATTTGCAAAGCAAAGT
>JALONX010000339.1 GCA_025454695.1 Chloroflexaceae bacterium | reverse complement strand
CGGCTCGACCAGGGCGAGCGCCTGTGGCAGCCGCCCCTGGCCCTGGGCCACCCGAGCAAACCCCGCCAGCAGTTCAAAGTGAATGGTGGCTTGCGGCGGCACCTGCGCCAGCAGTGGCTTTACCTGTTCATATACCGCCGCGGCCTCAGGGTAGAGTTCCATGGCCGCGAGGAGATGGCCTCTGAGGGTCAGCGTGCGATAGTAGAGGCGTGGGTACAGCGCCGTGTGTTCGGTTGCCAGCATGTCATGCAGCAGGGCCAGGCCATGGGCCAGCTGCCCTTCGCGGTAGGCCAGGTGGGCCAACTTTAGCACCAGCCAGGCCCCTATTTCGCGGTCGCCCACCGACTCGTTGAGGGCCAGAGCCTGGTTGTAGCAGCTGTGGGCGCTGGCGTGGTCGCCGTATTGGGCATAGAGATCGCCGATCAGGTGCTGCGTCGCCACTTCACCCTGTCGGTCGCCCAATTCCTGAGAAATACGCAGCGATTCCTCAAAGTAGGGTCTGGCTGCAACCATCTGCCCTGCTATATGGAGTACCATCGCCACTTCGTGAACCGCAATGCCCTCACCATAACGGTCACCAATCTCCCGACAAATTTGCAGGGCATCGCGCCGCATGGCAAGGCAGGCCGCAACGTGCCCTTCGTTAAAGTCAATGTTGCTCAGTGCCAAAAGTGCTCGGCTCTCGCCATAGCGGTCGCCCAATTCGCGGCAGAGTTCAAGGGCGGCCTGGCTATACTCGCGAGCCAGGCTCGCTTCGCCTAAAATATGTAATAGTTGGCCAAGGGCGCTTAAGATCAGACCTTCATTGCGGCGGTCTTGCTCGGCCTGTGCCAGGGCCAGGGCCTGTTCGTAGGCCCTGCGAGCGGTGAGGTAATCGGCCTGGAGGTAGCCACTGCGCCCCTGCAACCGGAACACATAGGCGGCTATGCGGGGCAGGTTGGCGGCCAGCACCAGGGCTTGCTCGAAATGAACCTGTGCCGCTGCAAAATTGCTCTGTTGCAGCAGGGCACGGCCCCATTCCACATGGCCCAGGGCCAGCGTTTCCGTTTGGGTGTGCGCCCTGGCACACTGCACGGCACGGCGGGCAGCGGCGCGAGCCTCGGTATAGCGCGAGAGTTCGTTCAGCAGGGCGGCCCGTTGCCCGTGCAGCAAGGGCACCACATGCTGGGCGGTTCTGGTGCGGCGGCGGCGAAAAGCTGCCAGCGCTGCGTCTACCGTGGCCAGCCCGGTGGTGGCCTGCCCGCCAAGAATGTAGAGTACAACCAGACCCTCGCACATCTGGCTGATGGGCTGCTCGCTGTGGGTGGCAATTGCCCAGGCCCAGGCCAGTTCCAGGTTCGCCAGCTCGATTCGCACCTCGTCTTGTGCGGCACGGTCGGCACGGAGGGCGGTTGTGCGCTGCTGCATATAGGCGGCAAAATAGTGCATGTGGCGGGTGCGCGTCTGGCGGTATTCCTCTGGATGAAGCGTGAGCTGGTGCAGTGCATACTGGCGCAGCAGTTCGTGCATGTCATAGCGCCCACCTGGCTTTCGCCGCAGGTAGCCGCTGCTCACGAGCGCACTGAGAAAAAAGGGCGAGGCCTTGGCAATCTGGCTGGCTGACGAAAGACAGAAGCCCCCGCTAAAACAGCCCAAGGCCCGCAACACCTGGCGCTCGTTGTCGCTTAGCAACCACCAGAAGCTCTCGATCACGGCGGCCATGCTGCGGTGGCGGGGCGACACTTCCTCGTCCTGGCTGGCCAGCAGGCTCAGGTTGGCCTGAATGGTTTGCACAATCTGCTGGCAGGTGAAGTGGCGCACCTGGGCCGCCGCTAGTTCAAGCGCCAGCGGCATGCCGTCCACCAGGCGGCAAATCTCCAACACCGCATTCTGTTCAGTTGCCAGGGTAAACGAAGGGTCGGCCTGGCGGGCGTAATGATGGAAGAGCTGTACTGCTTCGGCAGTGTCGTCAGTGGCTCCATCGGGCATGGCAAGCCCGGTCAGGTGGCATTCGTAGGCATTGGGCAGGCCTAGCGGCACCCGCGAGGTGAGCAGCACATGCACGCCGGTGGTCTGGGTCAGCAGCAGTTCGAGCAGACTCAGGTCGGCGCTCAGCTGTTCCACGTTGTCGAGCAGCAGCAACATGCGCCGCCCCCGCAGCGCCTGAAGCAGCTGTTGCTGCGGGTCGTCGCTGGTGTGGTTCAGTTGCAACGCGCTCGCCAGGGCGGGTGGCAGCAGGTGCGGGGCGGCCACGGTGGCCAGCGGCACCCAGCACACGCCATCGGGGAAATGCGGCGTAAGCTCGGCGGCAGACTGAATCGCCAGACGAGTTTTGCCAAGCCCGCCCGGCCCCATCAGCACCACCAGCCGTTGGTGCAGCACCAGATGGTTCAGCATGTCGAGTTCCGTTTCCCGCCCAACAAAGTTGCTCAGCCCACCGGGCAGGTTGTGGGTTGGCCGCGCTCGGGCAAGCTCGGCCAGCGGGCGTTGTGGCAGGGTGTTCGGTGCTGCCAGCACCTGCCATGTGCCCGTGCCAGGCGTGAGTTGCCGTTCGCGCACCAAATAATCGAGCGACCAGGCCAGCACCTGGGGCAAGCCAGCCGTTTCCTGGTACAACCAGTCGCACAGGCTATCGGACGGTTCACAGTGCAGGCTATGGCGAAGCCAGGCCCGCACCCCCTGGGGCGAAAGGGGTTCCAGCAGCACATGGGTAGAAAGTTGGGCTTCGTGGCGCAATGTTGTCACCCAGTTGGGCGCTTCGCCCGCCACAGCCAGGGTTAGCCGTTCAATCCCTGAAGTGAGAAAAAGGGCCTGCAACAGGGCTGCGCTGGCCTGGTCTATGTCGTTGGGTTGATCGAGGGTGATGAGCAGGCCCTGAAGCCCCTCCGCCTGCAGGTAGTGTTGAAGCGCCTGAGCAAAGGCATCAGCGCCGACGGTGGGGGCAGGCAGGCTGGCGGCCAGCTGGCGACGCTGGGCTAGCACCCCCAACACGCGCCCCCGCAGGGCCGGGCTGCCCTGCAGCGCCAGCACACCATAGCCCTGTAGTCGGGCCATGTCGCCGATGGCCCGCAGCATGCGCGAATGGCCCACCCCAGCAGGGCCGGTGAAATGAACCAGGCCCCGGTTGTAGGTCGGCAGTGTGGTAAACAAGCGCTGCACCGCTTCGCTGGCTCTGTCTCGTTCGATCAGGCGTTCGGGTGTGTGTAGCGCTGGCGGGGCTTCGGGCGGATCGTAACCAACCACCTGGCCACGCCCGGAGCGTTTGGCGTGGTAGCTCCGTCGGTCGGCAGCAGCCAGCAGGGCTTCAGCGGTTGCGCCGTCTTCGGGGGCGGCGGCAACGCCCAGGCTGGCCGTCATCGTCACAGGTGGGGTGCCACTGAAGGGCGTTTGCTGCATGTTCGCAAGCAAGCGCTGGCCCACCATTTCGCCCTGCGCTCTGGTGGTGTGGGGCAATAGCAGCACAAACTCATCGCCGCCGGTGCGGTAGAAACGGTCGTTGCTGCGGATGACCTCGCGCACGCGCTGGGCAAATTCGCTCAACACGCTATCGCCACGGGCATGGCCAAAAGCATCGTTGATGCTTTTAAAATGATCGAGATCAATCACAACCAGGGCCAACGGCTGAGCAACCGCCAGGGCGGTGTCGGCATTGGCGTGGAGAGCATCGCGCAGATAGGCCCCGGTTAGCCCGTCAGTAGTGGCAGAACATGTATCATACATAGATTAAGTTTAACATAACTGCGTGACACCAACGATCACAATCTGCGCTCTCCGGGCGCACACTACCAGACGGCATGATGCCGCCAGAAATGAAGATATTCGTCACTTATTACACCGTCAACACGACGAGAAAGAAATGGTTACTGGGTTGGCGAATCGGGGGAGGGGCTACAGCAACAAAAAGACGCCCCAAAATGGAAGCGTCTTGTACTGTGGGTTGCACAACGGGAGCGATCCAGAGCAGCCTTGGCCGCCGTGGTTGCGCTAGCTGGGCTAGCTTAGCGTTGCGGTGCCGGTGGAGAGGCGGGTGGCCCACACACGGGTTGGGTTGAGCGTAGCGACACCAGTTGTGCGCTATCAGACAAAGGCTTTTGCCACAGAGAACACCAAGACCACAGAGAGTCTTTTACGACAAACTCTGTGGCCTCGGTGCGCTCGTGGCAATGCATGCAGCTACGAACCAGTACCGCGTACAAAGACGTTGGGCCAGGCCTTAAAACGGGTGAAAATGGTGTCGCGGCTGATTTCGGTGCCGTTTTCGCGCACAATGCGGTAGACGGTGATGTCGCGCCCGCTGCGGGCCACGTCGCTCTGATACACCGTTCCCGCCGGGCGGGTCGAGTCGTTGAGATACACCGGCTCGGCAGGGGCGCGGGTTTCGTTGGAGACATAGGGGCCGTCGAGAAGCACCTCGCGGTTGGGGCTAGTGCCATAAAGCCGCACAGTCAGGGTCTGGTTGGCCTCGTCTACATAGTTCTGCATCAGCAGCCAGTTGCTGGTGTTATTGACAAAGCGCAGATCATTCACGCCGGTAAAGATGGCCGCATCCAGGCCCGCGCCGTCGCCATACGGCCCCAGGCCAAAACGGTCGTACCAGCTGATGTAGAAGGCGTGAGGGTGGCGCTCGGTGATGGGCAGGCCCGCCCAGAAGGCCGCCCGAAAGGCGGTGGTAGCGTTCTGGCAGATGCCCCCGCCCCATTCCAGCTGGGTGCGGTTGCCGATAATGGCATAGCCCTGCACAAAACCGTTTTCGCCGTTAATCTCGCCAAGCTCGGTGTTAAACGAAAACTCTTCACCCGGCGCGATCAGCACGCCATCCATGCGGGCGGCCCCGGCTTTGATGTTGGTAATGCGATACTGGGCCGAACCGGCGAAGCTGCTGTTGCCTTCGCCCACCAGCTCGGTAATGCCCAGAGTGCCAAGGTTTTCGGGCGTGACGCGGGGCTTCAGCTCTTCCACTGGCAGCGTCAGCGTGCGCGAAATGGCATGTTCGGTGCGCAGCGTCGTGCTGATCACCTGTACGGCGTCGGGTTGTTCGAGCCGCCAGCCCGGCTGCCCCGTTTGCAAAATTTGCAAGGCGTTGCCGGTGAAGCGCACCCGTGGCTCAGCGGTGCCACTGTCCACCAGTTGGGCCAACTGTTCCACTGCCCGTGTGAGTCGGTCGCCATCCACGCCCACGTCAATGCGCCCGTCGGTGGCCTCAACCCGCAGCAACTCGGCCAGGCGGGCGGGCTGCCATGTCCAGTTGCGCCCGTTATGGTTCAGCACCAGTGGGCTGCTGAGCAGGGCTTTGGCTTCGGTCTGGGCCAGCAGCAGGGCGGTGTCGTTAATGCTCGGTTCGAGCGTGCGGGTGCGCAGGTTCACCTGTTGCGGTTGCAGCGTTTGTAGAGCCAGCAACACATCGTTTGCGGTCGAATCGACCAGAAATTGCCGCCCGCTGGCGCTCGGCGTGCCAATGACTTTGCCTTCTGCCACACTCAGCGCCGCATCCTGGGGCGGCTGTTCCACCTGCGAAGCCAGGCTCACCAGGTAGTTCTGCAACACACGCTGGTTCACCACCACCCTGGGGGTCACTTCCAGCCCTTCGCGCCATAGCAACCAGAGGCTTTGCAGGCGGGTGATGGGGTTGCCTTCGCGCCCGGCGTTCAGCGCCGCATTGGTCAGCGATTCAGTTTCAAACTGCATGCCAAGCTGTTCCGCCGTGGGCTGCCAGGTCTGCTGGCCGTAACGCAGCGTCAGCGGCTGGCGCAGAAAATCGCTATAGCGGGCCGCCAGCGCACTGCTAATAACCTCGCGGCTCTGCCCCGCCACTGGCAGCCCCTGCACCGAAACTCCGGGCAGGGCCTGGTCGCGATACAAAATCTGGATACCAAAAGGCAGCGCCAGCACCAGCGCCCCCAGCAGCAGGCCGACGTAGAGCAGCAGGCTCAGCGGCGTGAGGCGGCGACGAACGGCACGACGGGCGGGACGGCGGGCCTCGGTGCCGGTGTCTAGATCGAGGAGTTCGGTGGTGGCATGTGGTTGGGCATCAGGGTCAGGCCTGCTGGAACGGCGGCGGCGCTGTATCGGCCCATATTCCTGGTAATAGTCATCTCGTGGCATAAGCACATCTTGGTGAGAAATATCGTAGGCCCATTGTACAGAATGTTGGGTTAATCTTCAAGTGGTGCTGCAATTGTACAAAATCAGACTATACTACACATGGAATGATTGCAAAATAATATATTGGATTATGATGCATATGCAGCGTTTTTTTACATGGCTGCTCACGGTTCATCATCAAAACCTTGAGCAACAGCGCCGTGGGCAGATTGTGATCACGATGGCAATTGGGCTGGCCTTGCTTGGCCTTGCCAACCTTCCGATTATCGCATGGGCCGGTTCTGCGTCACCATTGGTTAGCGGAGTTATTTTTTTGTATGTCCTGGTGTGTAGCGCGCTTATTCTGCTCACCCGCTACGGCTATGTGCGGCTCAGTGCATGGGTTCTGGTGGTATTTCTCACCCTTGCGCCCCTCAGCGTAATGCTCTTTGGGCAACGAGTTGGCACCTCACCCTATTTGTTGCTATTGGGCATTCTGGTGTGCAGCCTGGTGCTGCCGCCCCGCCATGCTCTCTTCCTGCTGGCGTTTGCCCTGGCCGCATTGTGG
>JALONX010000338.1 GCA_025454695.1 Chloroflexaceae bacterium | reverse complement strand
GGTATTCTCTCAATTTGTGATCGCGTGTACCACAAATTCAATTGCTCCGGGGAAAGGGGGTACTGGGCGTTATGTTGAGGATATGCATTCAATGGATACGGAATGTATGGAGGAGGGTAAAAATTTGGATATCCCATCTGTTGTTGCGTATGCGGCGGTAGAAATGGCATACCAGTAAAAGGATGGCGTGGCAAATGATAATATTCATTTGTATAGTTATAATTTGGTAAAGGGTTTGATTCATCTGATACTTTAGTAGTTCCAATTATTTCAAGTTTATTCACTGTTTTCATTTTAATTCAATCGGCAAGCTCGTTGCCCGTTGTGACAAGTGTGGTACTGTTGTAGCAGTTTGTCCTGCAGTTCAGCGGTCGGGTTGTTGGTCATACGTCGCTCCTTGTATCTCCTGGTTGTTGAACCGGGTTGGTGTAGCACACTGGAATGGTAGCATCACCAGTTACAGAAGAGTTCCATAAGCCGGTGGTGCATGTTGCCGAGCGCGGATTGCTGGCCGCCCGGCTGGCCCCACCACCGCAACAGGCCAGTTTGTTGCCGCGCCCCCGGGTGGCGGCGCTGCTGGCGAATGCCGCCAACTACCCGCTGACGCTGCTGTGCGCCCCGGCGGGCAGCGGCAAAACCACCGCCCTGGCCCAGCTGGCGGCCAATGCTAGCGTGCCGCTGGCATGGTGCCGCGCCAGTGCCGATGATGACCCGGCGCTGCTGCTGTTGCACATGGCGGCGGCGTTTCGCGGTGTGGCTCCGCTCGATGAGTCGCGCATCCAGCAGGCACTGGCGGAGTCTACCACTGCCGACGGGCACGATGGGCTGGATGTGCTGGCGAATGAGCTGGCTGCCAGCCTCAACGAGCCCACGCTGCTGGTGTTGGATGATTACCAGTTGGCCGATGCCAACCCGGTTTTGCGCGGGCTAGTCGAGCGGCTGCTCGCCATCCAGCCCATGCGCCTGCGGCTGGTGCTAGCCACCCGTTATGCACCGGAGCTTGCGCCGCTGGCCACTGCCCGCGCTCGGGGCGAGGTCTACCAGTGTGACCAGGCGGAACTGGCCTTTACCCCTGCTGAAGCTGCCGACCTGTTTGCGCTCAACCAGTGCCCCCTGCCGCCTGATGTTGACGCCATGCTGGCCTGGTATCGGGGCTGGCCGCTGGCGCTGCAACTGGCACTTCACGAAGGGCGCACCGTGCGCGAGTTGCACGCCCTGCCGCCGGACTCAGATCGGGCCATTCCTCTGTTAGACGCCTACCTTAGCCAGCATGTGCTGCACGACCAGCCCCCGGCGCTGCAGGCGTTTCTGCTCCATACTGCCGGGCTGCGCTGGCTCGACCCGGCGCTGTGTGCCGAACTTAGCGGTGCGACTCACAGCAACGACCTCCTGGCGCAGATCAGCCAGCGGGGCCTGTTTGTGGAAATGCATGCGGCAGGCCACCTTGCCTACCAACCCTTTTTTCAGGCCTTTCTGCAACGGCTAGCGGCAGAGCAGCTGGAAGCCTGGCCAGAACTGCACCGACGGGCTGCCGCCTTCTACCAGGCGCAACGTGACGACGATGGCGTGTTGCACCACCTGCTGCGCGGGGGTGGCGCGGCGGAAGCGGCCCTGGTGCTGGCAGCCCGTGGCCCGGCATGGCTGGAGCAGGGGCGGGCCGAGGCGCTGGTGGCCTGGTTGGAGCAACTCGCCGAGCCGCAGCGCTCCATTCCGGCACTGCTGGAACTGCGGGCGGCGGCTCTGCGCCAGCTTGGCCGCTTCGAGGTGGCCTTGCAGGTGTGGCAGAGCGCCGGGGCCGCCTACCAACGCGCGGGCGACCGGGCCGGGCAGGTGCGGGCGTTGCGGGGCCGAGCCGAAGTTTACCTGGACACAGTGCAGCCCGCCCCCGCCGTGGCGCTGCTGAAGCAGGCGTGCAAACTGTTGCCCCGCACCAGCGTGGCTGAACGGGCCGAACTGTTGCGCATGCAGGCTGAGAACTGGGCCAACCAGGGCCGGGCCGATGTGGCGCTGATTCTAGAGCGGGCCGCCCAGCAGCTGCAACCAGATGGCAAACGCCAGGCCATCACGCCGGTTGCTACCAATGCTAGCGCAACCTTGCTGCCGCCCCGGCTGCTGCTGCGGAGCGGCAACCTGCTGGAAGCCCGCGATCAGCTGGAAAGTAGCCTGGGCATGCGGGGCACGTGGCAAGCTCGCGCTGAGGCGGTTCCGTCGGCCATGCACCCGTTTGCGATGCACCGGGAGCCGTTGTTGCTGCTCTCCTTTATCTATGGCATGCTGGGGAACGGCCCACGAGCTTTGGCCATGGCCCAACGGGGCCTGCTGGAAGCGACTCAGGGCGGCTCACAGCTCACCCAGGCGATTGCCTTTATGCGGGCGGGCCACGCCTTGCAGCTGGTGCCGGGGGTGGATGGCGCAGCGGTGCAGCAGCACTACAGCCAGGCCCTGCGGCTGGCCGAAGCGGCGGGCGTGCAGCGCACCAAAGTCGAGATTTTGCTGGGGCTGACGCTGTTGCATGCCTACGGCGGCGACATGGCGGCAGCAGAAGGGACGGCCCGCGACGGTTTGCAGATTGCTGCTGTGGCGGGTGATGCCTGGGTGACGGCGCTGCTCTACCTGGCCCTGGGTGGGGCCGCCGTCACCAGTGGCGACGAACGGGCACCCGGCTGGCTCGATGAAGCGCAGCAGCGCTTTGCCCGTGGTGGCGATAGTTATGGCCAGGCGGTGGTCGCCCTCTGGTATGCGATCTGGCACGGGCGGCAGGGGCAGGAGGCGGGCCTGCGGGCCAGCGTTACCACCCTGCTGGAGCTGGTGCGCAACCACGGCTACGAGGGGTTGCTGACTGCGCCAACGCTGTTCGGCCCCCGTGACCTGGCCATGCTGGTGCCGTTGCTGCTGTTTGGGCGCAGCCTGCCGCCCTTCCAGGGGTTGGCGCAGCAGCTGTTGCGCCAGGCTTTTCCCACCATTGCCGCCGACGAAACGGTGGAAGACTACCATCCCGGCTTCACGCTGCGGGTGCAGATGCTGGGCAGCTTTCGGGTCTGGCGGGGCAACCAGGAGGTGCAGTCGCGGGAGTGGCAGCGGGAAAAGGCCCGCCAGCTCTTTCAGCTGCTGCTGACCTACCGGGGCCACTGGATTCAGCGCGAGCAAATTTGCGCCTGGCTCTGGCCCGAAAGCGACCAGGAAGCCGCCGAGCGGCAGTTCAAAGTCACCCTGAATGCGCTCAACAGCGCCCTGGAACCCCACCGCCCGCCCCGTGTTTCGCCCTTCTTCATCCGTCGCCAGGGGCTGGCCTACAGCTTCGCCCCTTCCTACGGTGTCTGGATTGACGTGGACGAGTTTGAGCTGCGGGCCGCCGGGGCCACCGCAGGCGACGACCCCGATTTTGCCCGGCGCAACAGCCAGATTGCGGTGCAGCTCTACCGGGGCGATTATCTTACCGAAGCGCTGTATGACCTCTGGACGCTGGAAGAGCGCGAGCGGCTGCTGGCCCGTTTTCTAGCGACCACCACGACCCACGCCATGCGGGTGCTGGAACGGGGCGACGTGCAGCAGGCAGTGCAGCTGTGCGAACAGGTGCTACGGCGCGACCGCTGCTACGAAGAGGCCTACCAGGTGCTGATGCGTGCCCACGCCCGCAGCGGCAGCCGCTCCCAGGCCATTCGCTCCTACGCCCGCTGCCTCCAGGCCCTCCACGACGACCTCGGCATTGACCCCCTGCCCGAAAGCAGCGCCCTCTACGAGCAGATCAAGCAGAATAAGCCGGTGTAGTGGTTGGGGATTGAAGATTAGCGTAGTGCGGGCTTTAGTCCGCGTGTCAGCCTACATGCGGACTAATGAAGTTTTAAGAAATTAAACGGGTATATTTGCTCGCCGTAGCCCTAAAGGGCGCGGCTTGAAGCTGCGAAGCCCGCCTGCGCGGGCTATACCGGATTTAGTTTTTAATCTTCATAAGTCCGCACTACACCTTGTGAAGTGAAGGATGTTCATTGTGAACCCGCTCGCCACGGCCCTGATGACGCGCATGCAGGTTGCGCCAAACGAACGGCGACAGGTGAAACTGGCTGGATTACAAACCCTGCTGGGCAAACCGCTGAACCCGCGCCGCCGCAGATTGCTAAGTCAGATGCTGGATCTTTATCTGCCTCTGCCAGTTGCAGAGCGGCAGGAGCTTGCGGCAGAGTTGGCGACATTGCAACCACCAAAGGAAGGAACCAATGGATTTGCTAACAATAACGACACGAGAGGGCGTCTATGCTCAGCACGAGATGCTGCTACGCATGTTGTCTGGTAAGTTCGGCCCCTTGTCGGAGGAGACAGTGCAGCGTATCAGGCAGATTTTAACACCCGAACAGACGCTGGAACTGGCTGACGCTGTTCTCAGCTTTACCACGCTGACCGACCTCAACGCATGGCTCGACGCCAAACCGCCCATCCCACCAGACGAGAGCTATCTCTGGGATGGCACCTACGATGATGATGACGCTCCGCCACCTGCACCAGCGCAGTAGATTCTGTTTACACCTTCACAAAGGCACAAAGCTACAAAGGTAAGTCAGTAGCCGTACACATCAGACAACTTAGCGTCTTTGCGCCTTTGTGAGAGACTGTTACAACCGCGTCGTCTGCGTAATATAGCGGAAGAACATCTGCAAACTGCCCAGCCGGATGCGGCTCTTGTCGGCCAGGGCGGTGGGCGTGTGGGGAGCCACCGGCACATCGTTCACAAAGCTGCCGTTGGTGCTGCCCAGATCGGTGATCGTCCACTGATTGCTGAGAAAGCGCAGCAGTGCATGGCGACGACTCACGCCGCTAGTGCTGCCGCCCACCGGGTGCAGGTCAATATCGGGCACGGCGTCGCCCGCCGCGTCGCGCCAGCCCACCACATACTCGCCCTTGCCAGCATCAAGCGGGATGCGCTGGTTGTTGGGCAGCACAATTTCACATGGCGGTAGGATGGTGGGGCGCGTCAGCTCGTCGTAGGCCATCTTCAATTGGTTGAGTTCGGTGCGGTTGCGCTCCAGCAGCACAATAATCCGCTCCTGCTCCCGTTCCAGGTTCACAATGTCGTGCTGCTTGCGCTCCATCTCCACCGTCACCCCCAGCACCCGCTCGTTGAAGGCCAGCACCCCACGCAGCCGTTGCAACTCACTCTCGCGCTGGGTCAGGTCGCTCCGGGCCTTGCTAATGCCCTCCTCGGTGATGCGCCGCAGGGCCTCCTGCATGCCGTTCAGCCCCCGCTCATTGGCGCTGATCCACTCGCGCAACTGGCGCACGTCCCGCTCCACCAACCCGATGCTCTTCCTGGTGTCGTTGATCTCTTTTTCGACGGAAGCGCGGTCTGACATGGAAACCTCCCCTGTAGGATTGTAGATTGTAGATTGCAGATTGCAGATTGACCGATGCCAGTTTGCAGTTGGCAGTCCTCAGTTGGCAATTTGCAGAGGGTGATGTAGGAAACTGCCAGCTGCAAACTGTAAACTGCTAACGGTTCTCGGCTCTATCCGCTATTTCAAAATATAGTACGTCGCCCGTTTATCGCCCACTTTGAGCAGCATGCCCCGCTCCACCAGGTCGGCCAGATCGCGGCGAATAGTTTCGCCACTCACATCGGGTGCAAGCTCCTGCAGGTCGCGGTTGGTGATGCGGCGCTGTTCGGCCACATGCAGCAGGGCCGCAATCTGCCGCTCGTTGAGTCCCATCCGCAGCCACTCGCTGGTGTCAACCCGGCCTGCGCTGCTGGCCTCGGCTACATGCCCTTGCAGCACCACCAGAAAGCCCGCCGCCGTTTCGCGGAAGGTAGGCGGCGGCAGACCTGCCTCGGCCATCTGCCGCAGCATGCGGTCAATGCCATAGCCCAGCCGCTCAATCAGGCCGAAGTCGGCCAGCACCTGCACCAGGGTCTCATTGCGCGAAAAGCGCTCTTCCACCAGATTTTCCAGCGTCACGTGGCCCGGCAAGCGCCCCGGCGAATAACACTCCAGCCGGTCGGCAAACAGCGCGACGCGGATGCCTTCGCCCCGCACGCTGTAGTCGCGGTGGGCCACGGCGTTCACCAGGGCCTCGCGCACAGCGGCGGGCGGGAACTGCGTCCAGTCCTGCCGTTCCAGCCCTATCATGCGGCTGCCCTTGCGCATATGCTCGGTCAGCCAGCGCTCGGCCCGCCGCACCGCCTCGGGCAGGGTGTCGCGCACGTCCTCCCGCTCAAACTCATCGGCCAGGTCGAGGCCCCGGTAGCGTACCAGCGTAATCTCGGCCTGGGGCATGTGGCGCTCGGCCTCGCGGGCGAAGAGCAACAGGCCCGCGTTGGTGGGCGAGAATTGAGAATTGAAAGTTGAGAATTGAGAATGAGGTTCAGACAGTGTTTCATTCTCAATTCTCAACTCTCCATTCCGAATTACGCAGCCGCGCCGAAACAGAAACCCCGCCGGGTCGTTCTCGGCAGGTGGGCCAATGCGGCGCACATAGGTCGCTATTTTTGTGGGGTCAAGATTAGTGACGGTGGCATCCGGCGGCACGGTGCGTTCCCAACTCACATCGCCGCGCTCGTTCAGCAGGCGGCGCAGCGCGTCGGGCGGCAGGGGCTGGTTGGTTGCGCCCTGCCGTCGCATATATTTGCCATGCAGATTGTAGAC
>JALONX010000337.1 GCA_025454695.1 Chloroflexaceae bacterium | reverse complement strand
ATTCGAGATTACACCTCGTAACTCGTAACTCGTAACTCGTAACTCGTAACTCGTAACTTGATTATGCTACAAAACTATGATCTGCCGACGTTTCTCGGTGTTTCCGTGCCGGTTGAACTCGTTTCTGAGTTGCTCGACATAAAAGTTGAGGGCAACAGCGTGATTATGCGTTGTTCTACCCTGCGCTACGAGCCGGAACTGGTGAACTACTACGGTACCCGTTGCGAAACAGTGCTGCGCCCGCCCACAACTGGCCAGCCTGCCACGGTGCGAGTCGATTTCTGCACGCCGGATGTGCTACGGCTGCGCTACGCCCCTGGTGATGCCGTGCCAGAAAACCAGACGCCTATGGTGGTGGGCGAATACACCGCTCCGGTGCCACTGGTTATGCGCGAGGAGGAGTTTTACGTCACCATTTTCTCGGCGGGGCTGCGCCTGGTGGTGGATCGAGAACCGTGGCAACTCCAGGTCTTCGACCAGCGGAACGAGATGATCTTCTGCACCAAACCGGTGGATATTGACGGCCTGCGCCGACCTGATGCCCAGTGGAACCCGCCCGAACAGCGCTGGCTGTTTCTGCACCGCTATGCCTACCCGCTGGGCTGTGCCCGCCACGGCGACGTGCGCAAGGTCTTTGCCTCCTTCGATTTGCACTACGACGAACGGATTTATGGCTTTGGCGAAAGCTACGGGCGGCTCGATAAACGGGGCACGCCCCAGCGTCTCTGGCTTCAGGAGGGCTTTGGCAACGCCTCGCCTGCGAGCTACAAGCAGACCCCGTTTTACCTTAGCACACGGGGCTATGGCCTGTTCGCCAACACCTCCAACGCGGTGGGCTACCACGTGGGCAGCCTGGAACACACGGCCCTGTCGCTCACGGTTGATGACGCCAACTTTCTCGATCTCTATCTGTTTGCAGGGCCGAATCTGGCCGATATTCTGCCCCGCTACACCGCGCTAACGGGTGCGCCCGCCGTGCCGCCGTTGTGGAGTTTCGGCCTCTGGATGGGCCGCATCAGCTACAACTCGCAGGAGGAGGTGGAGGAGGTTGCAGCGGAGTTGCGCCAGCAGCAGGTGCCGTGCGACGTGATTCACATTGATACCGAATGGTTCGATATTCCCTACGGCGGTGATCTGCGCTTCAATCGCGAGCGCTTTCCCGACCCGGCGGCCATGTGTACGCGCCTGCGGGAGATGGGGTTTCGCATCTGCCTGTGGCAGTGGCCCAATCTCCAGGTTGGCACACCGATCTATGCCGAGGGCGTGGAGCGGGGCACACTGGTGAAACGGCGCACCGGCTGGGTTTTCACCTTTCCCGGCTTTCTGGATGATGCCGCGCTGATTGACTATTCCAACCCCGAGGCGGTGGCCTGGATGCAGGAGAAATTCCGCGAGCTGTTTGGGCTGGGTGTGGCCGCCATCAAGGTAGATTTTGGCGAAGGTGCGCCGCCAGATGCTCGCTACCACAGCGTCGCCAGTGAGTCCATGCACAATCGCTACCCGCTGCTCTACAACCAGGCCATTTTCGAGGTGACAAAGGAAGCGACCGGCGACGGCATCGTCTGGGCCCGTTCGGCCTGGGCTGGCTCGCAGCGCTACCCGGTGCATTGGAGCGGCGACGGCGTGGCCCGTTTTGAAGACCTGGCCTGTGTGCTACGCTCGGCGCTGAGCTTTGGCCTCAGCGGGTTCCCCTTCTACAGCCACGACATTGGCGGCTTTTCCGGGCTGCCCGACTCGGATTTGTATGTGCGTTGGGCGCAACTGGCCTTCTTCTCCTCGCATGTGCGTGCCCACGGCACCCCGCCCCGCGAGCCGTGGGAGTTTGGCGACCACGCTGCCGCCATCTTCCGCCAGTATGCCGAATTGCGCTATCGCCTGCTGCCCTACATCTACAGCGAGGCGCTGGAGTGTGGCCGCAGCAGCCTGCCCATGCTGCGCCCGCTGGTGCTCGATTTTCAGGACGACCCTACCACCCACGGCATTGATGACCAGTATCTATTTGGGCGCTCGCTGCTGGTCGCACCGATTCTAGATGAGCGCAACAGCCGCTGCATCTACCTGCCCGAAGGCACCTGGATTGACTTCTGGCAGAAGCAGGTGGTGCCCGGCGGCACATGGCTCACGGTGGATGCACCGCTAGAAGTGCTGCCGCTGTTTGTGCGAGCAGGAGCTATCCTGCCCTTTGGCCCAGTGGTGCAGCACAGCGGCGTTGCAACTAATGATCCGCTGACGCTGGAGATATACGCCCCGGAGCTAGAAGGTTTCTACCAGATTGAACATCCCGACAGGGAACCGATCAACGTGGTTTATCGTCGTACTAACGACTCGCTGCTGGTGCTGGTGACAGGCGCACCCGGCGAGGTGGAGGTGAAGCTCTACGGCGCGAAGTTGCGGCTGGATGTAGAGGTGCAATCGTGACCGTTGTTGCCCCTGCATGGTTGCCACAGAGGACACAGAGAACACAGAGGTTTTAACTATCCGCAGATCACACAGATGCCGCAGATTATGTTACTTGAATTCTCTGTGCCCTCGGTGCCCTCGGTGGCAATAGTTGACACAGATGTCGCAGATTATGTTGCTTGAATTCTCTGTGCCTGCGGTGTGCTCTGTGGCAATACCTCGCATAAACGGTAGGCTGTCGTTGTCTCGTGATATACTGCTGGTACATGCATGCGGTTTGAGTGAAGGAAGGGCATATGGCAACTGACACGATCTATTCAAGCATTGGCACCACCCAGGAACAGGTAGACGATCTCTTGCTTGACCTGATGCCATTGCAAGGGCAGTGGAGCGAAGAGGCCTACCTCTGGTTGACTGATTTCAGCAATCGTCTGGTTGAGTTTACTGACGGCTACATTGAGGTGCTGCCCATGCCTACTGACAATCATCAAACAATTTTGGGTTTTTTGTACGAAATGTTTCTCGCCTTTGTTCGGCCATCGGGTGGCAAAGTGCTGTTCGCACCCCTGCGCGTCCGCATCCGCGAGCGCAAGTTCCGCGAGCCAGATCTGCTGCTGGTGCGCGACGCCGATGATCCCCGCCGTCAGAACCGCTTCTGGCTGGGGGCCGACCTGGTGGCGGAGATTGTGAGTCCCGACAAGCCCGAGCGCGACCTGGTGGAAAAACGGGGTGACTACGCTGAGGCGGGCATCCCCGAATATTGGATCGTGAATCCAAACGACAGCACGGTGACGGTGCTGCGGCTTAAGGGCGAGACGTATGCCGAACATGGCGTGTTTCGGCGCGGCGACGTGGCCGACTCGCCCTCCCTCAGCGGCTTCCAGGTAGATGTGAGTAGCGTGTTTGACGCCCGCTGACGAGGTTGTTGTTTGCCACAGAGAACACAGAACGTGTTGCCATAGAGGGCACAGAGAGCACAGAGCTTTTGTGGCAATGTACGTTGTATTTTTGGCTACCCTGCTTCAGGTAGCGGCGCAATGTATCGCGCTAGTAACCGGAAAGCGCGATAGATCGCGCCCTTACATCATGTCCAGCTTTTTAGTACACGTTTATGTAGCTTCTCTGTGTCCTCTGTGTCTCTGTGGCTAATTGCATGAAAACGATTTTGTTAATTGAAGACACGCCCGAGCTGGCCCAGGTGATCAAGCGCGAGCTGGAGTTGGCCGGGCACCATGTGCTGCATGCCAGCGCCGGGCTGGCGGGGCTGGCATTGCACGAGCGTGAGCCGCCCGATCTGGTGATTCTCGATTGGATGCTGCCGGACGTGGATGGCCTCGAGCTGTTGCGGCGGCTGCGGGGGCGGGCCACCACCCCGGTGCTGATGCTCACTGCCCGCAGCGATGAGCTGGATCGGGTGCTGGGGCTGGAGGTGGGAGCCGACGACTACCTGACCAAGCCCTTTGGCATGCGCGAACTGGTGGCGCGGGTGCGAGCGCTGCTGCGGCGGGCCGAAACCGTGGCCAGCACGCTCAGTGCTGACCGCGCCCAACCGACCGAGGTGCTGACGTTTGGGCCACTGCGCCTGGATGCAGCGGCCTACCGCGCCACGCTGGATGGCAACGACCTGGAGCTGACGCCCACCGAATTTTCGCTGCTGAGTCTCTTGCTGCGTAGCCCTGGCCGGGCCTTTGGGCGGGCCTACCTGCTCGACACCGTCTGGGGCCAGAGCTATGTTGGCGGCGACCGCACGGTAGACAATGCCGTGCTGCGCTTGCGGAAGAAGTTGGGTGCGGTGGGCGACGCGATTGAAACGGTGTGGGGCGTGGGCTACCGGCTGCGGGAAGGCGGCTCCATGTGAAACGGCCATGGCTCTTTGTCGCCAGTCCGCTGCGGGCCAGCAGCGAAGCGGTGGCGCTCTACCTGACGCTAGGGCTGATCATCGGCCTGTTTCCCCAGTTCAACCGGCTGCTGGTGGATATTGGCACGGGCCTGATGCTGACGGCCTGCATGATCCTGGCTGCGGTGCGCCTGCACTGGGAACGGGGGCCGTGGCAGCAGCACCTGCGCCGCGAGGGCCTGGCGCTGCTGCTGGTGAGCCTGGGCACATGGCTGGTGACGCTGGGCCTGCTCTGGCTGACCAACAGTCGTTTTGCCGCCCCGCCCACTGGTGAGTCAGCCACGAGCATTTTGAGCGGGCAGGGCGGCGAGTTTTTGCTCGTCCTGCAAACCTACCTCTGGCTGCGGGTGCCCGCTCTGCTCTGGCGCACTCTCTACGACCTGCAACGGCGGCGGCTTTCCTGGTCGCTCACCTATGCCAGCCTGCTGGTGATGGCCGGGGCCGGGCTGCTGTTGGGGCTGGGGCTGATCGGGTTTCTTGTCTGGGGCAGCAGCGCTGTGGTGCAAACGGGCGTGGCAGAGGTGGCCGCGCCCCTCGACGCGATGACCCTGACCGCCCTGTTTGTTGTCCTGCTGCTACTCGTGCTTTTCCTCATCATCGTTGCGGTGGTGATTACCTTTGTGCCCACCGCCATTTTTGCCCACTTTTTTACCAAACGCACCACCGGGCGGCTGGAGCAACTGGCTCAGGCCGCCAGCGCCATGCAAGCGGGCGATCTGACAACGCGCTTGACGGTGGATGGTGACGACGAAGTGGCCCGGCTGCAACGTGCCTTCAACGCCATGGCGGGCGAGTTGCAGCAGGCCATGGTTGACCTGGCCCAGGCCAATGCGGCGTTGCAAGGGGAACGGGACACGGTGACGCGGCTGTTGCGCGAGCGGCGCACCCTGATTGCCAGCGTTTCCCACGAACTGCGCACGCCCGTGGCCACCGTGCGGGGCTATCTCGACTCGGCGCTGGCCCACTGGAACGGTGCGCCGCTCGCCACGCTACATGGCGACTTGCAGGTGATGGAGCGGGAGATGGTGCGGCTGGGGCGCTTGATTGACGACCTCTTCACATTGGCGCGGGCCGAAGTGGGCGCGCTGACGGTGACGCGCAGCCCGGTGGATGTGGCGGCGCTGCTGGCGCGAAGCGCGGCGGCGCTGGCCCCCGGCGCGTGGGAACGGGGGCGGGTGGAGGTGCTGACCGAGCTGCCGCCCGACCTGCCGCTGGCCCTGGCCGACGAAGGGCGGCTGGAACAGGTGATCGGCAATCTGCTGCATAACGCCATTCGCCACACGCCCCCCGGCGGCGTGGTGGTGCTGAGCGCCGAGGCGGTGCCGGGCGCAGTTATGGTGCAGGTGCGCGACACGGGCGAGGGGATTGCCAGCGGCGACCTTCCCCACATCTTCGAGCGCTTCTACCGGGCGAGCAGCGTGCGCGACGGCAGTGGGGCGGGCCTGGGCCTGGCCCTGGTGAAAGAGCTGACCGAGGCCATGGGCGGCAGCGTGGCGGTGGAAAGCATGCCTGGACAGGGAGCACTGTTTCGGGTGCGGTTGCCGCTGGCGGGGTGATCGGTAGATCATCTCTCACAAAGGCACAAAGGCATGCAGCATCAGTTCTCATGTGATACCATGTAGTCGTGTGCGACACAAGGGAGGCCGTATGACGATGGTTGCGATTGAAGCTCAAATTTCGACCGAGCAGTTGCTTCAGGTGGTGGAGCGCCTACCACCAGAGGAATTGACCCGCCTACTTAACCATGTGCTGGTGCTACGTGCCCAACATGTGGCTCCCACTCTTTCGCCCGATGAAACTGCCTTGCTGACGCGCATCAACGCAACATTGCCACCTGAGCTTCGTAGCCGCTACGAGCAGTTGATCTGTGTCCGTGAAGAAGAAATGATTACCCCCGAACAGCTTACCGAGCTTGCTACACTGACGCAGCAGGTTGAGGCGCATGATGCTCAGCGTCTTGAAGCCCTGGTTGCACTCGCCACCCTGCGGCAGGTGCCGCTTCCAACGTTGATGGACTCCCGACGCTAAAAGTCCGTCCAGGTAACCTCTCACAAAGGCACAAAGGAATACCAAACTTTGCGTGTTTAGCCTCTCCTTGGCGAGCTTTGCGCTCCTTCGACATCGCGGTTCGTGAGCTTGTCGAACGGCAGGACAGGCTTTGCGAGAGCGTCAATGGCTTTAAAGTTCACCCCGTCACCCCAGCAGCTCCTTCGCGACAATGTTGCGACATGTGCCTGACACCCCTGCGACACCTCTGTTGTTGGCCTACGACAAACGCTCGCTAGACTGAGCCTGTCCACAGCAATCCGGCTGTGAACAGAGCAAGCGAGCAAATCCATG